>JASJAN010000013.1 GCA_030066985.1 Desulfobacterales bacterium | reverse complement strand
ATTTCTCCAATACGCCAACGGTGAGCGCAGCGAACGATATATTACCTGAATCTTGCACGAGTCGGAGGCTTTCATATGCAAGGCACTTAAGGGCGAAGCTATAGTGAGCTATGCTTCGCCCTTAATAACACAGCAGATGGAAGCCTCCGGCTCGCCGCGTTGTTCCAAGGGTGAAAATTAATGCGATAAAATGATTATCATCTTTTATACCTGATTAGTATTTTGAATGTCTTCTATAATTCGTCTAGCCAGCTATCATTAGACTATAATAAGAATTTCGCATTAATTTTCATGCAAGATTTAGGTAACGTGATAGATAGAGTCTTTTGCATATCAAGTCAAGCGGCTTTGCCCCATCATCGTGTCGGATGTCCGCGGCACCTAAAAAAACGGTTCGGCTTAAAATTCATTTGCCTGATATGGCTTTAAATGTTAAGTTTCGGCACTTTAAACGGCAAGCGGCTCTGTCGCCAAGGACGTCAGTCTTAATCAATTTAGCCGCAACCGAAGCGTTTTTCATCCCCGGAAAAGGATATCAAATTGGACCTAAAACATACGCGTATTTTGGTCACAGGCGCCTGCGGAACGGTCGGCAAAGAGTTGGTCCACCAACTGTTAAACAGGCAAAACGTGGCTGAATTGATCGCCCTTGACAACAATGAAAGTGATTTGTTCGACCTTGAGCAGCAATTTGGCGGCCACGATCAGGCGACCTTTTTCCTGGCGGATGTTCGCGATCGCGACAGACTCAACGACAAAATGAAAGGCATTGATTGGGTCTTTCATACGGCGGCCTTCAAGCATGTGCTCCAGTGTGAAAGATCCCCGTTTGAAGCAGTGCAGACCAACATCCTGGGTGTTCAAAACGTCATTTATGCAGCGATTGCCAAAAAGGTCGAGCGGGTTATTTTCACAAGCTCGGATAAAGCGGTCAACCCGACCAATGTGATGGGGACATCAAAATTAATGGGCGAACGCTTAATCACCGCCGCCAACAGCAGCCAGCGGGATGCAGGCCCTATTTTTGCCTCCACGCGATTCGGTAACGTCTTGGGCTCCAGCGGTTCGGTGATTCCCATTTTTCATGATCAAATCCGTCGCGGCGGACCGGTGACGCTGACCGATCCGGAAATGACCCGATTCATTATGAGCATCACAGAGGCGGTTCGATTGGTCATTGATTCGGGGATCTTGAGTCGGGGGGGCGAAGTATTCGTCACCAAGATGCCGGCCATCCGTATACAGGATTTGGCTGAAGTCATGATTGATAAACTGGCCCCTGTGTATGGCCACCGGGCCAGTGATATCGAAGTCAAAATTATTGGCCATCAGCCGGGTGAAAAGTTATATGAAGAGCTGTTAAACAGGGAAGAAACCAGGCGCTCATGGGAGCTTTCGCGCTATTTTGTCGTCCTGCCGGCTTTCAGGGAAATCTACCGAAATATCGATTTTGAATACCCGGACATCATATCTAAAGAAGTCACCAGCGCATACCACTCGGGTACTGAACAGCCACTATCAAAAGCCCAGTTGGCTGCGTTTCTCCAGAAACACCATCTTCTGGAACTGGATAAATAGGATAACATGTTAGCATGCATCCGATCATTAGGATGTTAAATAGGCAAGTATAAAGGATCGTTAATGCGTGTACTGATATTGGGCGGAGACGGCTACCTGGGATGGCCCACTGCCATGCACTTGAGCGCTCGCGGTCATGAGGTTGCCGTAGCGGATAATTATTTGCGCAGAAACTTGTGCCAGGAATTGCAGTTAGAGTTCCTGCATGATGTTCCTGATCTCACCAAACGTGCAGACCTCTGGCAATCGATTTCAGGGCATAAGATTGCCGTTCATGTCGGAGACCTCAACGATTGGGATTTTGTCGCCGAGGTGTTTCAAAAATCCAGCCCGCAGGCCATCATCCACTATGCCGAGCAGCCCGCAGCCCCTTATTCAATGCTCGATCGTCAGGCAGCCACCCTGACGCTGAGCAACAACTTAATGGTAACGGCCAATGTTATTTTTGCCGTGCGGGAATATTGCCCGGATGCCCATATCGTCAAACTGGGCACCATGGGTGAATACGGCACCCCCAATATCGATATCGAAGAAGGATGGCTGGAAGTTGCGCACAAGGGCCGCCAGCAAAAATTTTTATATCCGCGCCAGGCCAGCAGTCTTTACCACACCACCAAAATAATGGACACCGATTTGCTGTGGTTTTACGTGCGCACCTGGGGTTTGCGGGTCACCGACCTGATGCAGGGGCCGGTTTACGGCATGTTCACCGATGAATCTTCACAGGATGACCGCCTGCTGCCTTTTTTTAATTATGACGAAATCTTTGGAACGGTGTTAAACCGTTTTGTGGTTCAGGCCGTGGCCGGATACCCGCTGACGGTTTATGGTAAGGGCGGCCAAACCCGCGGCTATTTAAATATAAAAGACACCTTGAATTGTGTTCGCTTAGCAGTGGAAAATCCGGCTGACCTGGGCGAATTGCGCATTTTTAATCAGTTCACCGAAACCTTCAGCGTCAATGACCTGGCAGAAAAAGTCAGGGAGGCGGGCAAGCAGGTCCAATTAAATGTCCAAATCGAGCATATTGAAAATCCGCGCACAGAGGCTGAAGAACATTACTATAATCCGGTTCATACAGGCCTTTTAGACCTGGGATTGACACCGCATTATTTATCTGAAGAAGTCCTATTAGATATGATTGAATTTGTTATGCGGCATAAAAGTTCAATACAGACAGACCAGATGCTGCGAAATGTGAAATGGAATTAACAATTAATGATAAGTGATCCATCAAGATGCTCAAAGATTTCCCAAGTAACGCCAGAAGCAACACTTGTAGTTATCATTTAGGAATTTGAAGATGTCGACACTAAGATTACTGGGCTGCAGCATCGGCATTTTAGGGTTATTTGTAACCTTTTATGTCTATCGTGGGCACCGCTGGAATCGGCTCAATTTTATATTTTTTATGTTGTTAAATATAAGCCTGATTGCCGTGACCATTAACCCGGATATATTAAATGTGCTTCGCGATGCTCTGGCATTGCATAAGGCTTATCGGGGTAGAATAATTGCCCTGTTGATTGTCAGCAATATTTTCTTATTGTTCTACATTTTTTTTACAAAACTGAAGGTTGATAATATTCATTTTCAATTCGATCGGCTCGTCCGCTCTTTAGGATCCAGGGAAATCGAAAAAAGCGCAGACCTTACCGAGCATATCAAACCGATTATGGTCCTTATACCGGCGTATAATGAGGCGGAAAATTTAGAGATCTTGCTGCCCAGAATTCCGAAGCAAATTGAAGGCATGGATGTCGGAACGCTGGTGGTCGATGATGGCAGTGATGATCAAACGTTTTCCATCGCCCAAAGCAGTGGCGCGTGTGTGGTTAAAAATCTGATTAACAGGGGCGGTGGTGCCGCGCTGCGGCTGGGATACGATATTTTGCAAAAAGCAGATGTTCGCTATTGCATCACCATGGATGCCGATGGCCAGCATCTGCCCGAAGAAATCACCTATCTCCTATCGCCCATTATGGAAGACCAGTATGATTGTGTGATCGGCTCCAGAATTTTAGGCAACAGAGAATCCGCCAGCCGTTTAAGAATCGCAGGCGTTTATGTCTTCGGTCGTATTATCACTACGCTATTGGGCAAAAAAATTACCGATCCTTCGAGCGGTTTCAGGGCTTTTGGAATGGAGGCCGTCAGCTCCATCCGGCTGCACGAAGATCAATATCATACCAGTGAGCTCATTATTGAAGCCGTCAAACAGGGCTTGCGCATCGGTGAAGTACCCATAACCATCTTGAAACGCAAATTCGGCAAAAGCAAAAAGGGAAAAGATCTTATCTACGGCTTTCACTTTGCCCGCATCATTTTGAAAACATGGTGGCGATAAGATCTTTCTCACGGATGAATTTATGGTAGATAAAGTACCGCAAGATGCGTTTGTTTTTATTGTCGGTTCGCCAAGATCGGGGACGACCATTCTTGGAGAGTTGCTGGACAGACATCAGCATGTCAGCCAATGGTACGAGCCCTATTTCATCTGGGATCATTTTTTCAGAACAGCACCTGATGATGAAAGAACAGAGGCTGACGTAACACCGGAAATCAAGAATTGGATTTACCGCAACTTCACCCGGTATAAAAGACGGAGGAAATGCGCAGTTCTGGTTGATAAATCCCCCAGAAACAGTCTCAAGATACCCTTTATAATTGCCATATTTCCGCAAGCGAAATTTATTCATCTGTTGCGGGATGGCAGAGATGCAACTCTTTCGATAAACAAAAAATGGCTGCAACGACAAAATATCGTTCACAATCCACTGGCAAAAGGGCGCTTTGATTACGAAAAGGCCTTTCATATTGTGCATGAGTTTTTAAGATTTCAGCCCTATTTAACAGATAAGGTAAGGGCATTTTGGTTTGAAACGAACGGACACCTTATCAATAAGAAAATGCACCTAAATCGATTGCGCTGGAACGGAAAAGTCGGCTGGGGTCCTCGTTTTAAAGGTTGGACACATATTTATGAAAAATCCTCGTTATTAAAATTTAACGCCAGCCAATGGCTACATTGCGTACAACGCATTGAAGCGGATTGGAAATTAATTCGACAAAGCAATCGACTTGCCGTCCGTTATGAAGATCTGATCCAAACACCTCGTCCAAAAATTAGAGAAATATTAGACTTTTTAGGCTTAGATACCGACAATGCGTTTTACAGTTCACTCCCTAAGTTAAAGGCTGATAACTATAACAACTGGAAAACGGGATTCTCGAAAGAAAACTTAAAAGAAATTAGCCCCATTTTAACTCCCCAGCTTAAAAAGTGCGGGTATGCAAAAACAGATGAATGGATAGACGCTATCTAAAACTAATCTTAAAATTTACTATATCCTGTCTTTTTATCGGATATCTTTTTTTTAAGATCGATGCCTCTTTGGTGGTGACAGCCATCGGCAGTATCAACGTTGGCCTTTACGCGATTTCTACACTCCTTGCTCTGTTTTCTGGCATCATCGTGGCTGGTAAGTATTATTTTCTTATTAAAGGAAGCCCAATTAGCCATAGGTTATCATCACTAGTAAAAATAAATTTCATTGCGCTGTTTTATGCGCTCTTCCTGCCCTCAGCCATCGGAAGGGAAGCTGTCAGATGGCTAAAAGTCACCCGCAATAAAAAAGGCAGGGCACAATTTTTTGCAACGATTGTATTCGAACGGCTAACCTTTATTCTGGTACTTCTCATCTGCGGGATGATTCCGCTATTTTTCTATAGTTCAAATTCTGAGATCGAAATCTTAGGAAGTCGTGTCTTACCATTCGCTGCCATCGGGATATGTCTGGTGTTGTTCTGTATATTGTTTTATATTTTTTCACCAATACAGGATCTGATAAAATCGGTGGTTCACTCAATATTGCGAAAAATTCAGACACAAATAGATGTTGACGCCTATTTTGAGAAAAATCACCTCGATAGAATGAATGCCAACGCTTTTTTTTTGATTTTTGGGCTTAGCATTATCTGGCAGATATTCTTTATCTGCCGACTGCTGATTCTTTTCAGAGCCGCATCAATTCCGTTGGGCTTTATGGATGTTACCTGGATCGGTTCACTGGTACTGTTACTGCAAACAATCCCCATTTCTTTTGCCGGCATCGGCCTAAGAGAAGGCGCTTACGCCTATCTGTTTACGCTATTCAATTTGCCGCCTGAAAAAGGGGTGCTCATTGGGCTCTTATTTTTTTCCCAGATGCTGATCATTGCCTTTGTAGGGGGAATTTTTGAACTCTTTGAGTGACAGGTGAAGCCTATTTATTGAAATTGTATTCTATGTAAAACTTTAAGATAAAAAGAAAGAAGCAGGCGCAGCGGAAGGGCCTGTAGTTAGAATGATGACCCACTCCAACAAGTTAAACATAAAGCACTCTATTATATGGTTCGCGGGGGTAATTCTTGTTTTTTCCCTGATAGGATATTTTAGTTATTCCAACACACTTGAAAGCCCCATGGTGCTGGATGATATCGGCCGAATTGTAAAGAATCCTGACGTTCGGATAACCGAGCTGACTGCCGATAATTTAATAAAGGCTGCCATTGGTGAAAAATCAACCGAAGCCAGACCTGTTGGCAATATTAGCTTTGCCTTAAACTATTATTTTCATCATTATCAGCTCTGGGGCTATCATGTTGTTAATATTATCATTCATATTTTAACGGGTATCGTTCTCTATGTCTTTATTAAAATAACCATTAGCCTGCCATCTGCTAACATAGAAGATCATACCATTTACAGCATCGCTTTCTTTGGCGCTCTGCTCTGGCTGGTGCACCCGCTACAGACCCAATCGGTCACTTATATCGTGCAAAGGCTGAACAGCCTCGCGACCCTGTTTTATGTGCTTTCGTTCTGGCTTTATGTAAAAGGGCGGCTGGCGGAAACTAAAAAAGGAAAATTGTTCTGGTTCACATGCGCCGGTCTATCGTGGATTCTTTCACTGGGATGTAAGCAAAACACTGCCATCCTGCCATTTTTGATATTTCTCTATGAATGGTATTTTCTGCAGGACCGAAATTTAGATTGGTTAAAACGAAGCTTAAAATACGTTCTGGTTGTACTGGTTCTTTTTGGGATCTTATCTTTTATATATCTGGGAACGGATCCGGTCGAGAAATTATCTTCAATCGGAGATTATTCCAAAGGGGAATTTACCATCCTGCAAAGAGTGCTGACCCAGCCCCGGGTGGTCATCTATTATTTAAGTCTCATCTTTTTCCCCTATCCGTCCCGGCTTAATCTGGATTACGACTTTCCGCTTTCTTATTCTTTGGTCGATCCGGTTACCACGTTAATTTCATTAAGCCTGATCATTGGCCTGCTCATACTGAGTGTTTATCTGTCCCGCAAAGAGCGTTTGATCTCCTTTTGCATTTTATGGTTTTTCGGCAACCTGGTCATAGAGTCATCCGTTATACCCCTTGCCATTATTTTCGAACACCGCAATTATCTGCCCTCCATGTTGGTGTGTTTGATCCCGGTCCTAATTGCATATCGATATATAAAGTGGGAGTGGATCAGGGTAGGGATTCTTGGCGTATTTGTCATAATGCTATCGTTCTGGACCTACCAGCGAAACCAGGTATGGGAAAACGGCATAACCCTTTGGTCCGACGTAGTTAAAAAATCTCCCAACAAGGCCAGACCGCACTTTAATTTAGGTGCTGAGTATTCGCACCTGGACAAAATAGACGAAGCGATTCCATATTATCAAAAAGCCATAGAGATTAATCCGAATAAAGCCCAAGTCTATGTAAATCTGGGTGACGCCATGGAAAAGCAAGGCAAGCCGGATGAGGCTTTTGAGCACTATAAGAAGGCTTTGCAATTGAAACCCGATCTGGCGGAAGCGCACAACAATATGGGCGCCCTCCTGGCAGCAAAAGGTAGAGCAGATGAGGCCACAGAATTTTATAAAAACGCTTTGGAAATAAGACCATACTATGCTGTGGCGCATTTCAACTTAGGCGGCGTGTTGGTAGAGCAAGGTAAAATAGATCAGGGTATTTCACACTATTTTAAAGCCATTGATTTGCAACCTGATTATCCTGAAGCATACAGTAATCTGGGCAGCGTGTTTCTAAGTCGTGGTGATACAGAAAAAGCGATCAAATATTGCAGTATCGCTCTGCAAATGGACCCAAACCTGGTTGAAGCCAACAACAATCTGGGCATTGCCTTGATGCAGGAGGGCAAAATAGAAGCGGCGATCAGCCAATTTCAAAAAGCGTTGCAAATAAATTCAGACTTCGTGAAAGCCGAAAACAATCTTAAAAGAGCTCAAGCCATTAAGGAAGAAATCGAAACGGAAATTTCACGACTTCAGATATTGGTGAAAGATGTGCCGGACAATGCGGAATTGCACTTTCAACTGGGAAATCTTTATTTTCGCAAGGGCGACCCATCTCAAGCCGTGCAGCAGTATAATAAGGCGCTTCTGCTGGACCCTAAATTTTTGCAGGCCCTCAACAATTTGGCTTTGGTTACGGCGGCCAACAAGGAATATTACAAAGCATTGACGGTATTTTTAGATATACTGAATTACGCACCGGATGATGCCGAGACCCACTACAATATTGCCTGTATGTATTCGCGGTTAAGACACGTGGATGATTCGATTAAGTGGCTGCAAAAAGCGATTGAAAAGGGATACTCCAATTGGGAAAGCATCAAAAACGACGCTGACCTGGATAATATCAGAGGCTCTTTAGCGTACAAGGAACTCATACGAGGAAAATAATACCTGAATATTGCATCAAAATAGATGACAATATTTTTTTTGTGTTTAAATTAAATAACCCTTATTTAGATTTCTTATCTATTTTCACCCGGGGGGCGAGTCATCCAGGTGCTGCCTGAGTCTTGCATAAAAAATAACAAGGAAAATTATGAAAGGAAAGGAAATGAGCAAAAGATTGTTCTTCGTTGGTATTTTTTTCATGACACTTTTTTCCGCAAATGCCTCCTTGGCGCACTACGGCATGCTGATTCCATCTGATTCGATGGTGATGCAGCAAGACAAACGCACGATAGATATCACCCTTTCCTTTTCCCACCCTTTTGAAATGGTGGGTATGGAATTGGTTAAGCCAAAAGCATTTCAGGTATTTGTGGGCGACAAAAAGCAAGACCTATTGCAATTGCTGAAAGCAACCCGGGTAATGGGCCACAGCGGTTGGCAGGCAGCATTTCCGGTCAAACGCCCGGGCGTGTATGTGTTTTATATGGAACCGCAACCCTATTGGGAGCCGACCGAGGATTCATTTATCATCCATCATACCAAAACGGTAGTGACCGCCTTTGGCGACGATGACGGCTGGGATAGCGAAATCGGGTTAAAGACCGAGATTGTGCCGTTGGCCAAACCATTTGGTTTGTACGCCGGCAATGTCTTTCAGGGAATTGTTAAACTGAATGGCAAGCCCGTACCCTTTGCCGAGGTAGAAGTCGAATATTATAACCGCGACAATACATATTCGGCACCAACCGCGTATATGATTACCCAGACCATTAAAGCCGACGGCAACGGTGTATTCACCTACGCTGCACCGGTAGCCGGATGGTGGGGTTTTGCCGCTTTGAATCCTGCAGATTTTAAACTAAAACACAATGGACAGGAAAAAGACGTGGAGCTCGGGGCCGTCATCTGGGTGAAGTTTCACAACTGGCAAAAATGATCTTAAGCTTCTTGATTAAATTCCTCTTGGAAATCCAGCACCTGAACCTTCCGCAAGAAGACTTTGATACGTCGCATTCGGCTGGCTTGACCGACTGAACTCTGAACGCCGGCTCGTGTTGAAGGCAGTTAAAACGCCAGATATACAGTGCTTTCACACTCAGAGATTGACAAGTTGCTGATTCGTATCAATAGTGATTGTCAAAGAATACCATCTCTACAGTATGCCATCATCCCAATACAGCAATAGTTAAGTAATACGGAGCAATGTAATGCATATTTCAGAAGGGGTTTTATCCGGTCCTGTACTCATATCCGGAGGGGCACTGGCGGCAGTTGGTACGGCCATCGGGCTCAGAAAACTCGACTATGACCACATTGCCAAAGCCGGAATGCTGTCGGCCGCATTTTTTGTCGCTTCGCTGGTTCATGTGCCCATCGGACCTGCCAATGCTCACCTGGTTCTCAATGGTTTAGTGGGTTTGCTTCTCGGTTGGGCCGCTTTTCCAGCCATCCTGGTGGCGCTCGTTCTGCAGGCTGTGCTGTTTCAATTTGGCGGCATCACTGTTTTGGGGGTCAATACCATTATTACGGCGTTACCGGCGGTGCTGTGCTATCTGGTTTGCAGCCCCTTTCTTCATAAAAAATCAAAACTGGCACTGTCGGCAGCTTTTGCCTGTGGATTTTTATCTGTTATGTTGAGCGCCCTTGTGCTGGGGTTGGCGCTTGTGTTTACCGAAGAAAATTTTTTCGAAGTCTCGGCCATCGTTATTGCAGGTCACATTCCCGTAATGATTATTGAAGGCCTTATCACAGCCATGTGTGTGGCTTTTCTCAAGAAAGTTCAACCCACACTGCTACCCGGTTTTCCTGAAGAGTAGAAACCCTATCAACTTTTAAATTATAACAGGTGAGCGAAACATTCCGATGAAACCCAATTTCAGTAAACATAACTTGGCAAAGACGATTTTCTTCTTATTTTTTATTATCTGCTTGGCATGGATTTTACCCGCGCCTGGAACTGCCCACCGGGTGAATCTTTTCGCCTGGATCGAAGGCGATATGATCCATGTCGAGAGCAAATTCAGTGGTGGCAGACATGTAAATGCCGGTAAAATTACCGTCTTTGATTCTGAAGGAAGAGAGCTGCTGAGCGGCATGACCAATGAAACTGGTGAATTTTCGTTTAAGATACCAAAGAAGACCGATCTTAAAATTATTATAGATGCCGGCGAGGGCCATAGGGCTGAGTGGACAATAAGTGCCGCTGATATTGAGATGCCCGCCTCTAAAAATAGGCCAGCCGCAGAAAAAGGCCTGCCTGTTAAAAACATCCTTATCGGCTTAGGCTGTATCTTCACCTTGGCGGCTGTCGCTGCCGCAACCCGTAAACGTAAAATAAAAGAACAAAACCACGAAAGCACGACAAATTAAATGCTACGAAATCTTTCCCTTTACCATTATGATCTTTATCTTGTGCATATTTGTGGATAAGTAAAGCGATTGAAATATGATCAGTGAACCCTTTGCAACCGGCAGCTCAGTCATTCATCGGCTGGATCCCAGAATTCGTGTCGCTCTGACATGTGGCTATGCGTTTGTGGTTGCCTTGTCGTATCAATTCTCCGTTTTGATTGTCGCCCTGGTGGTCGCTGCGCTTTTGGTCGTCATTTCTCGCATCAGTCTCATCCAGGTCATCAAAAGGTTGCTTTTGGTCAATGTTTTCATCTTTTTGTTGTGGCTGTTATTGCCGTTTACTTTTCAAGGAGATGTTCTGACACATATCGGCTCTTTTGCTGTTTATCGGCCCGGGGTGGTGCTTGCCGCCCAGATCACATTAAAGTCGAATGCAATCCTGCTGGCACTAATTGCTTTAGTGGCAACCATGTCACTCGCCACACTGGGCCATTCGCTTTATCGTTTGCATGTTCCTGGAAAAATCGTGCAACTTCTACTGATGACCTACCGCTATGTGTTTGTCATCGAGCAGGAATATTCCCGCTTGGTAAGAGCGGCTAAAATCAGAGGGTTCCGTCCGGGCACCAATACCAATACATATCGAACCTACGCTTATGTTGTGGGCATGCTCTTTGTCCGCGCGGCCTCCCGGGCCGAACGCGTGCACCAGGCCATGCAGTGTCGGGGGTTTAAGGGTAAATTTCACAGTCTGCAGGAATTTCAGGTCAATTCGACAAGTTGGATTTTTGCCATAGCCATGACAGTTGTCATCGTCTGGCTGGCATTGATGGAATGGTCAAGTATTGTTTAGTAGCTTATGGTTGAAACCGTGAAATCTAAATATCTAAAATATTGAAATTATTATATTCTTTAGCAATTTCGGTCATTCGTATGTTTGTCGTAAAAAAACGAATCTCAAACTCCCATAGAAACAGGTTACATTGTCATGCAACAAAACAATTTACTGATAAATCTTGAAGGTATTTCTTTCAAATATCCGGGCGGCCCGCAGATACTCGACCAGCTCGATTTTCAATTGCATCAAGGCAGCCAGATCGGTTTAATTGCTCCTAATGGCAGCGGCAAGTCTACCTTATTGCACATTATAATGGGGCTGCTGAAGCCTATATCCGGTAAAGTGGAGATCTTCGGCCGGTCTGTTAAAGAAGATAGCGATTTTACCGACGTTCGCCGGCGCATCGGTCTTCTTTTTCAGGATGCTGATGATCAGCTGTTTAGCCCGACCGTACTCGAAGATGTTGCCTTTGGCCCCTTAAATCTGGGCAAATCAAAAAGCGATGCGGTTCAGATCGCGCGTAAAACACTGAATTTCTTAGGTTTGGATGAATTCGAGGACCGCATCACGTTTAAATTGTCAGGTGGTGAAAAGCGTCTTGTGTCTTTGGCCACTGTCCTGGCTATGGAACCTGAAATTCTGTTGCTCGACGAACCCATGAACGGCCTGGATATGAAGACCAAAGCAAAACTGACTGACATTTTGCGCGACATCGATCTTTCCTTCATTCTGATTTCTCATGATTTTGATTTATTATCCGCAACTGCCGGGGCCATATACACGATGCAAGACGGAAAAATCCTGGTAGATCAAGAATTACATCTGCACGAGCACGTACACGCACACGAACACGGGGTCTATCCGCATCAGCATGCGATATCAGAAGACGCTGAACCAACGCATGCCGCACATGATCACACCCATGACCGCAGATTCAGGACGGAAGATCGGCGACAGGGTTTGCCGGACAGAAGACAGAGAACAGACGACAGACGGCAGATTTCAGAGGTCAGAGGTCAGAAGTCAGAGGACCCGTCTTCGCTCTAAGGAGCTTCCGTCTTCGTTAAAACTTCGCCGGACAAGTCGCCGCGGCAAGCAGAAGACAGAAAACTAAATAGTAAAACCGGCTTTTAAGGGTCTTTGATTCGTCCGAAGGAAAAAAACCTAAACTCGTTTCAAAACGGTTAGGTTTTGGTTCAGGGTCCCGCATGGATACGGGATTTCACATCTATTTTTAATACACTAATGTATTCAACAAGCGCGAGGAATAAAGTTAAATTACGAAACCGGCTTTTAGGGCTTTAGATCTTGATCGAGGGCAAGGCTTGAGCCGCTTCAAAAGTGGAGTGTACACGTCAGTACTCGAGCATTTTGAAGCGGCTTATAACGCAGCCATTCGGTCAAGTGATGAGGCCTTAAAAGCCGGTATTTATTTGTTGGCGACACCGGCTTCTTCAAAAGTTAACACCTCCTTAAACATGCGAAGCGCACTTTCGATAACCCCCATTGCCAAGGCGGCACCGGTGCCTTCCCCCAGGCGCATGCCCAGATCCAGGATGGGCTCAAGGCCCAAAGTCTTTAACATGATGCGATGGCCGACCTCTGCAGAACAGTGCCCGGCAAACAGATAATCTTTTACCGTTGGACACAACGCGTGCGCAATCAGAGCTCCGGCGGTTGAGATAAATCCGTCGACAACGATGGCCCGTTGGTGATAGGCGCCGGCAAGGATGGTTCCGGCAATACCGCCGATTTCAAAGCCACCGACTTTGGCCAAAACATCCAGTCCGTTTTCAGGATCGGGGATATTAACCTCGATTGCCTGCCGCACGATGTCACGCTTGCGCGCCAATCCAGCATCATCAACGCCGGTGCCGCGGCCGACCATTTCATCCAGCGAGGCCCCACACAAAACGGCACCGATGGCCGCTGAGGGTGTGGTGTTACCAATGCCCATATCGCCGGTACCCATAATATCAGCACCCGCTTCAATCCGTTTGGAAGCCTGCTTAAAGCCAATGAGCATTGCTTTTTCCGCATCCGGCTGGGACATGGCCGGTTTTTTAATAAAATTATCCGTTCCGCTGCCAACCTTTTCAACAATTAAACGGTCGGCGCCAGGCATATCACTGACATCCAGCGAAGGTATGATCCCCATATCCACCACCCAAACATCTGCACCCACCTGACGGGAGATGGCATTTATGCCGGCCCCACCGACCAAAAAGGTCTGGACCATGGCGGGGGTCACCTCCTGGGGGTAGGCGCTGACACCCTCCGTCACCACGCCATGATCCCCAGCCATTATCAAAACTGCTTTTTTATCAATCGAGGGTTGCAATGTTTGCTGGATACCACAGAACCGTTCGGATATGTCATGCAGTCGCCCCAGGGCCCGGGTGGGCATCACCAGTTGTGCAGTCCGCTCTTGCGCTTTTTCAATCCATCCCTGATCAACCGGCTTAATTCCATCAATTATTTCATCCAGTTTCATCGTTCTTAAAATTTCCTTTCTCATGCATTCTTAACCACGAAAAGTGAATAATAATAAATTGGAGATTGGAAAACCAAATGGTTCTTCTTAATAAAAACTTAAAGGCCTTAGATTTTGTTTGATAGCTCCCGCATAATGCGGGATTTCACATCTATTTTTATTAAATTGAAGGTGTTCAAAAGGCGCGGAACGGCGAGAAAGCGGAGCGTACACGTCAGTACGTGAGCATTTCGAGACGTTGCGCAACGCAGCTATCGGACAAAATATGAGGCTTTGTCAAGTGAATTTTGTTGACTTAGAGCCGCTTTTCCCTTAATGGATACTGTCAGGGAATAAGGTGCGCAAGCTTAATAGGGAATCCCGTTAAATCCGGGAGCGGTCCCGCCGCTGTAACCCCGCTCTTTTCATCGCTGTTGAAAAGAGGACCCATTTAGCCGCGGACACCACTGTTTCGAATAATCGGGATGGGAAGGTTGCTAAATGGGCGGGGGAGCCAGAAGACCTGCCTTGCCAAATCGCCAATGATTTGAGACTGTTGTCAAGGGTTTATGTTTGCTGAGCACAACATATGGCAAATATGAACAACGTGCGACGGTTTCGCTCTGCGAACGACAGAGCTGGGGCAACATAAAATAAGGGTCAAGTAAACTGGGTGCAGCCCTTCAGGCATTTAACGCTTGAAGGGTTTTTTATTGGGAGCATGACCGCTTTAATGGATACACATTCAAACAGCTTTGGCAATTCCCTGCGAAACGCTACGATGTCACAAATTGTCGTTCTGGCAGCCATTTTAGGCGGGGCCATCGTGATATCCACTGGTATGGGATATATCCAACTGCCGGTACTGGATGTGATTAAGATTGTATTCGCCAAATTATCTGGTCAGACCCAACTGATCGAGGGGATGGATAAACTGTTTCCGGTGGTGGTATTGGATGTGCGCCTGCCGCGAATTCTATCGGCGGCCATTGTGGGCGCCGGTCTGGCCATATCCGGGGTGGTATTTCAGGGCATTTTACTAAATCCCCTGGCCGATCCCTATACACTGGGTGTTTCCGCCGGGGCAGCTTTCGGCGCATCAATGGCGATTTTACTGAATATTGGATTTATGGGAAGCGTATCCGTGCCCCTGTTCGCGTTTATCGGCGCGGTGATCACCCTTTTATTTGTCATGTACCTGTCAGCATCCGGCGGCGGTGTGTCGTCGACCAATTTAATATTATCCGGAATTATTGTCGCAGCCATCCTATCTGCCGGCATTAGTTTTTTAAAATATATTGCCGACGAACAGGTGGCGGTTATCATTTTCTGGCTGATGGGCAGTTTCGGCTCCAAAGCCTGGTCGGATGTGGGGCTGACGTTTTTATTTGTAGGCGGCGGCTTTTTAATCTTTATGTTTTTTGCGCGGGATTTAAACCTGATGTCCCTCGGTGATCGCTCGGCCGCTTCCTTGGGTGTGGATACCCAAAAAGTCACTTATATACTCCTGGTCATAGCTTCTTTGATTGCCGCCATCTGTGTGTCGGTTTCAGGTATTATCGGCTTTGTCGGGCTATTGGTCCCCCACATGATGCGTTTGCTCACCGGGCCCGATAATCGACGCTTGATTCCGATCTCTCTGCTGGCCGGAGCGATTTTGCTGTTGGCTGCAGACACCCTTACCCGCGCGGTGCTGCCTTCGGAAATACCGATCGGGGTATTGACGGCTTTAATCGGCGGGCCCTTTTTTTGTTACATTTTCCGCAAGCAACAAAAAGCCAAAAAGATCTGAGCCATGCCGTTTGAACTTGACCGTATCCAATTTTATTACGCCGATAAGAAAATTATCGACGACTTTACGATAAAACTGGAACCCGGAAAATTTTACGGCATCATCGGACCCAATGGCAGCGGCAAGACAACCATTCTGGATGTTTTGTGTAAACATCGCCGGCCGCAAGCGGGCGAGGTGCTTTACAATGGGAAAAATATCTCGCGATATTCAAAAAAACAATTGTCCAGAGAAATTGCTTTGGTGCCGCAAAATTTTTATATCAATTTTCCATTTATGGTCGAAGAGGTCGTCATGATGGGCCGTTATCCGCATATCGCCCGGTTTTCGGCCGCCTCAGTCCGGGACCAGGATATTGTTGCAGATATCATGGCACAAACCGAAATCGAAGGGTTCAAAGGCCGATTTATCACCGAGCTGAGCGGTGGCGAAAGACAGCGGGTGATCTTTGCGCGGGCCTTGGCCCAGGATACGCCAGTGCTGATTCTGGATGAGGCGACTTCTAATCTGGATATCAATTTTTCTCTTAGTTTGCTCAGTTTATCCGAACAGCGGGTTAAACAGCAGGGCCAAACCGTGATTGCGGTCATGCAGGATATTAACCTGGCCGCCATTTACTGCGATTACCTGATATTTATGAGACAGGGAAAGATCGCGGCTCACGGTTTGACGGCCGATGTCTTAAATCCGGAGACCATTGCAGCTGTTTTCGGTGTTTCGTCAAAAGTATATCAGGAAACATACAGCGGCGCCTTACAGGTGGTTTTTAAAAAATAACCGATGAATCAAATCCCTAAGATCATATACGCCCTATTGGCGGCAGCCATGATATTGGGCCCCAACATTGCCGTGGTGTGGGGCGGCCAGTTGAGAATTGAATCTGCAGATGCGGTCATTGATCAGGCCGGTCGCAAAATTACCTTCCAACGGCCCTATCATCGGATTATATCCTTATATGGCGCCCATACTGAAAACCTTTTCGCGTTGGGGCTTGATACGGAAATCATCGGCGTATCACGACATGAGGATTATCCACCGGGAGCATTGAACAAGCCGGTTTTTTCTTACCATGATGATTCAGAAAAATTTTTAGCCGCCCGCCCGGACCTGATTTTGGTGCGCCCCATGATCGATCGCGGCTATCCGCAGTTAATCGCCCGGCTCGAAAAAAGCGGTATTACGGTGGTTTCCCTGCAACCGGGCGCCATTGATGAGATGTTCATCTACTGGCAAATTTTAGGATCCCTGACGGGCAGATCCGAGAGTGCTGCCCGCATGGTTGCCAATTTTCAGAAAGCGATTTTTGATTTCAAGGCCTTGACCGCTTCGATTGCCCGCCGCAAAGGCGTTTATTTTGAAGCCATCCACAGCAAGATGAAAACGTTTTCACCGGATGCCATGGCGATATTCGCGCTGGAAACGGCCGGCGGCATCAATGTGGCCGCGGATGCCACGCCGGTTCGAAAAACCAATATCGCCTATTATGGCAAAGAACGCATATTGGCACGTGCGGCTGAAATTGACGTTTATCTGGCCCAGTCAGGTGCCATGAACCGTCCGAGTGTATCGCTGATTAAAAACGAGGCCGGCTTCCAGATTATAAAGGCCGTTCAGAACGACCAGATCTACATTGTTGATGAACGTATCGTTTCCCGGCCGACATATCGCTTGCTCAGCGGTATTGGTAAAATTGGTGAAATTTTGTACCCGGAAGTGTTCGATGAAAGGGCACACACTATAATGACGCAAGCCAGACGGTTTTAAAAATGGTGTTTGGTATTTCGTGTTTCGTGTTTTGTGTGGGATCATCAGTGTCGATGATTTCCTACCAAACAACAAATACCAAACACTAAATCCTAAATACCAAACACAAGGAGAACCCATATCAAAGGTATTGTCATCGCCGGCACCCAAAGCGGCTGCGGCAAAACAACTATCAGTCTGGGGTTGATGGCCGCATTGGTAAAACGGGGGTTAACGGTCGCACCATTTAAGGTGGGACCGGATTTTATCGACCCCGGCCACCATAGTCGGATCACCGGGGCCGTGAGCCGCAACCTGGACGGCTGGATGCTCTCAAAGACATATAATGTGGCCTGCTTTCAGGATGCCGCCCGGACTGCGGATGTTGCCGTCGTTGAGGGGGTTATGGGCCTGTTTGATGGCTATGATGGCAAAACCGAAGCTGGTTCCAGTGCCCAGATGGCCAAATGGTTGGGGTTACCGGTGGTGCTGGTTGTGGATGCACGCAGCATGGCCCGCAGCGCAGCCGCCCTTGTTTTGGGTTTTGAGAGATTCGACCGCGACCTGAACTATGCAGGGGTCATATTCAATAAACTCGGCAGTCAGCGGCATTTAAACTATTTGAAAGAAGCGTTGGAAGGCAAGGTTGGCATCCGGTGTCTGGGGGGTATCGGGCGAGATCAGCAAATCAGCATACCGGAAAGACACCTGGGGCTTTTTACGCCGGAAGATCATCCATTGACCGATGAGGCTGTCGCAAAGCTGGCGACCTCGATAGAGGATAATATCGACATTGACCGCTTGTTGGAAAATCTGCCGACAGTTGCGATTTCAGCTAAAGAGGCCGACCCGCAGCGCACAGCAGAAAAACCGTGTGTCCGTATCGGGGTGGCCAGAGATAGTGCGTTTTGTTTTTATTACGCAGACAACTTAGAGCTGCTGGAGGCCACCGGGGCTGAACTGGTTTTTTTTTCGCCGATGGTCGACACCCGCCTGCCGGCCAATCTGGACGGGCTCTATTTTGGCGGTGGTTATCCTGAACTGGCGGCCGAACGACTGGCGGATAACGCTAGTCTACGCATTCAGATTCTGGAGAAAAGCCGTGCGGGCATGCCGATTTATGCCGAATGCGGTGGATTCATGTATCTGTGTGGAGGGCTAATGGCCCAAAATCAAAAGCACTATGCCATGGTGGGGTGTTTTCCCTTTATCCCCCGGATGTATTCGCGCTTAAAAGCCCTGGGGTATCGCGAAATTACCTTAACCGCCGACACCATTATCGGGCCTGCCGGCAGTGTGATTCGCGGGCATGAATTTCATTACTCGGCTTTAGAGCAAATCGAAACGAAATACCAGTCCGTCTATAAATCATCGGACCGCGCTGGGGTTGATAAGCCACCGGGCGGATATGTGACGAATCGTACCCTCGGCAGCTACACCCATTTGCATTTCGGCAGTCAGCCGCAGGTCGCCGAACACCTTATAACCGCCTGCAGTGGGTATCAGAACGAAAGGAAATAGTGGCCATGAAACCGGGTGAAATCGAAGCCCTGAGTTTTAACATCATTGATCAGGAGGCCGGGCCCCATGGGTTTTCCACCCAGCAGTGGTCCGTAGTTCGGCGGATGATCCATACCAGCGCCGACTTTGATTATATCGATGGCGTCCGCTTCCACCCGGATGCGGTGGCCGCCGGCCTAGCGGCCATTCGGAACGGGAAATCGATTATAACCGATACGAATATGGCCAGAGTTGGCATCCGTCAGAGCGATTTGAATCCATTCGGCACAAGCGTTAAATGCTATATGACGGATACCGCCGTTGCGCAAAATGCAAAAAGCGCTGGAATAACACGGGCGCATGCTGCTGTCGATGCAGCAATTGCGGATATGGCGGGCGGCATTTATGTGATCGGCAACGCCCCCACCGCATTGCTGCGTCTGATCGAACAGGTTAAAGCTAAAAAGGCCCGACCGGCATTGGTCATCGGACTGCCGGTTGGATTTGTCAATGCCGCCGAGTCCAAAGCTGAATTGCTCAAACTGGACGAACCGCCCTATATTACCAATGTGGGGCGCAAAGGCGGCTCGAATATCGCGGCTGCCGTGGTCAATGCCTTGGCGATCCTGGCCACAAAGGCATCGTGATACCGACAGGAGAATAAGAGGAAAACATGAGCTCACAAACAGGAACATTATTTGGAATTGGCGTTGGGCCCGGAGATCCGGAACTGGTCACCATCAAAGCGGCCAAGATACTGGGCCGGGTGGACATTGTTTTTGCCGCCGCATCAACCCGCAATCACCACAGTCTGGCCAGAGACATCGCCAGACCCCACGTGCCTGAGACAACACCGATCAAATTACTCAAATTTCCCATGACACGGGATAAAAAGGAAACCCACTCGGCCTGGGAGATGCATGCCCGCACGATCATCAATGCGCTCGAAGAAGGCAAAGACGTGGCTTTTCTGACCTTGGGCGATGCCATGACTTACTCCACCCTGGGATATATTGTTCGATATATCAGCACTACGGCACCGCACCTCACAATTGAAACCATTCCGGGCATATCTTCTTATCAGGCCGCTGCGGCTAGGCTCAACACGCCCCTGGTGGAAGGGGAAGAGTCGCTGATGGTGGTTTCCGGCGCCAAGGGCGGCGATCGCTTGAGAGCGCTTGCCGGCGAACCGGAGAATATCGTTTTTTTAAAAGCCTATCGTAATGTCAAAGATATCACAGAGGCCATATCGGAGAGCGGCGCCTATCAACAATGTGTCGGGATTAAAAACTGCGGACATGAAAATGAAGAGATCATTTCGGATGTTGAAGAACTCAACAAACAGGCGCCAAATTACTGGACGCTAATCATTGCCAAAAAGAAACGGGAAGATGACCCATCATAAGGTTAAATCCGACTACAAACCGCTGCTGGTGTCGTTTTTCATTTCTGCGGTTATCCTTTCGATCGGGTTTTTCCTGATCGATGACCTGAGTGCTGACCGGATGATATCGCGGCTTTTATGGCCGCTGACCCGCTTGATGTTGTTTATCAGTCTCGGTTTAATGGCCGGACAAATCATCGAAGCCACCGGATGGACAAACACCCTGGCCGCATTTGCGAGACCGCTGTTTCGGTTCAGCCGCCTGGGCCATCGCTGCAGTGCCGCATTTACGGCTGCATTTCTCTCGGGTGTTACCGCCAATGCAATGCTGCTGGATTTTTACAAGGAAGGCAAAATAAGCCGCCATCAACTCTTTCTAGCCAATTTTATGAATCAGCTGCCGGCATTTTTTTTACATCTGCCAACCACATTTTTCATTGTCATCCCGCTGACCGGGTGGGCCGGTGGCCTTTATTTTCTGTTAACCTTTATCGCGGTTGTGCTGCGCACGCTCTGCCTGGCGGTTTACGGCCATTTCAGGCTTTCAAAAGATCATATCACTTCTGGAGAAGACAAGGATAATAAAATCACGCAGACGTCTAAAAAAGCCCAACACATCTGGCAGGGGGTTAAACAGAAATTTCCCGGTCGCATTAAAAAAATCGCAATTTATGTCGTCCCCATTTACATTCTGGTCTTCATTCTCAACGATATGGGACTATTTAAATTGGCGCGCCAATGGCTGGGGGGATATGTTGCCACATCATTTATTCCGATGGAAGCATTATCCGTAGTGATATTGAGTTTCACCGCCGAGTTTACATCGGGTTTTGCCGCCGCTGGGGCGTTGCTGGATGCCGGCATTTTAACAGTCAAGCAAACCACCATTGCCCTGCTGATCGGAAACATCGTGGCCTTTCCCATCCGAGCGCTGCGGCATCAGCTGCCGCGCTATATTGGCATATTTTCGCCCAAAATGGGTGTCCAATTACTGGCAATAGGGCAGTCGTTAAGAATTAGCAGTATCATACTGGTTGGAATACTGTATTATTTGATGGCTTGATGAATGAGACGCAAATTAAAAAGTGGCTTTACTACTGGAACCGCCGCTGCAGCAGCGGCAAAAGGCGCCTTGGTTTATCTGCTGAAAAACAAAGCGCCGAAAAGCGTCAAGATCGAGCTGTTAACCGGTCAACAAATGACCATTGCCATCCACGATTGCGAACGACTGTCAAAACATAGCGCCCGATGCACGGTGATTAAAGATGCCGGTGATGATCCGGATGTCACCCACAAGGCTGAAATTGGCGCAATGGTGACGCTGGAGAAGCCGCCTTCGGACAGCAGTTTGGCAAGCAAAGGCCATACGGCTGTTCAGATAACCGGCGGCACCGGAGTCGGCAAAATAACAAAACCGGGGCTGGAGATGCCGCCAGGGGAGCCGGCGATTAATTCCGGCCCTCGCAAGATGATCCATCAGGCCATTCACGAAACATTAAGCGAACATAATATTCAGCGTGCGGCGGCGGTTGAGGTTTTTGTGCCCAAAGGAGAGGAAATTGCCAAAAAAACCCTGAATGCGCGCCTGGGCATTTTGGGCGGAATTTCCATTTTGGGAACCACCGGGCTTGTTCGCCCCATGTCCCATGATGCATTTATCGCCACCATTGAGTCCGCTCTGTCGGTTGCGCGCGCGTCGGGAAACAAGCGGGTGGTGCTAACAACCGGGCGGCGCAGCGAGCGGTATGCCCAGCAGTTATGGCCGCATTTAGCGGAAGAAGCCTTCGTCCAAATTGGAGATTTTTTCAAACAGTCTCTGGAAATGGCTGCCGGCTTAGACATTGTGCAGATCACGCTGGGCGTCTTTTTTGGCAAGGCGGTAAAAATGGCCCAGGGTGTCCCGCATACCCATGCTGCAAAATCAAGACTGACGCTCGATAAACTTGCAAATTGGACGCTGCAGGTCACCCAGGATTCAATGCTGAGCGCCGGTATTTCAGCCGCCAATACAGCGCGGCATGCGTTTGATATGATTTACCCAAATTACCCTGTGGTAGTCGCTCATGTGGGCAAAAAAGCTATTTCAGCAGCAAAAATGTTTGCAGGCCAGACGGCTCAAATTCAGTGTGTCATTTTTGATTATAGTGGAAAGGTGGCGTTTGACTCGACCAAAGATTAGAGGATTGTATTCTTAGGAAGAAAACTATGAAGCGCATCAACATTATCGGTATGGGTATGGGCCCTGAAGATTTAACCGCCCGGCATCGCCGCATTATTGCAAAGGCCGATATTTTAGTAGGCGGTCGACGACTGTTGGCGCACTTTAAGGATCTGCCCACCCAAAAAAAACCGATCCGCAAAAACATCGACAGTATCATCGCGTTTATCAAGAGAAAATGCAAAAACCAAAAAATAGTGGTTCTGGCATCCGGTGATCCGCTGTTTTATGGTATCGGCCACCGGTTGACAGATGCCCTGGGCGCCCGAAACATTCGTATATTTCCCAATATCAATTCTGTGGCAGCGGCTTTTGCACGCATCAAAGAATCATGGAACGATGCGCGGGTCATCAGCCTGCACGGCCGGCCAAACGAAGGCGAGCTATTTCGGGCCCTGGAAAGCGAAAATAAAATTGCGGTTTTCACCGATCCCATTAAAAATCCGGCCTGGCTGGCAAAGCGCCTGATTGAAAAGGAGTTTTTAAATTTTAAGATGTGCGTGCTCGAAGCTCTGGGCAGCGATGCTGAACGCTTTCGCTGGTACCCTCTGGATAAAGCGGCCGGGATGGTATTTATTGATCCCAATATGGTCGTGCTCAAGCGCCGCCCTCTGAAACCCGGCGCCCGTCGGCCAGTTTGCCTTGGCGCACCGGAAGCCCGCTACGACCATCACGGGGGGCTGATCACCAAATCGGAAATAAGAGTCATTGCGCTTTCAAAATTAAGGCTGGCAACAGACCACACCCTCTGGGATCTGGGGGCCGGCAGTGGCGCGATCTCGATCGAGGCCTCCCTGTTCATTAAGAAGGGAAAAATTATTGCTGTCGAAAAAAATCCTGTTCGGGTTAAACACATTCAAGATAATAAAAAACAATTCAACGTGCAAAACCTTGAAATTGTGCAATCGGTTTTGCCCAGAGGTCTGTCGACTTTACCACGGCCCGACCGCATTTTTATCGGCGGGGGCGGCCAGGATATCAAGGCCATTGTATCGGCTGCGGCCAAATACATTAAATCCGGCGGGCGCATGGTCATCAATACGGTTTTGATCCCCAACCTGCAGGATGTGCTAACGGTACTGGACCAGCTCAAATTTGAAACCGATGTCATTCAGGTACAAATTAACCGCAGTCAACAGATGCCATGGGCCCAGCGGTTTGAAGCCCAGAATCCGGTCTGGATCATCTCCGGAATTCGCCCAGCCAGAAACAGCAAACGAAAGAAATAGGTAATGCCAACTCCCTCCCAAAAGCATCCTGTATTATTCGTTGGTGCCGGCCCAGGTGATCCGGAGTTGATAACGGTCAAGGGCCAAAAAGCATTGGCCGAAGCCGATGTGGTAATATATGCTGGGTCTCTGGTCCCCGAAGCAATCCTCAAATGGACTCGAACGCAAACCGAAAAAATCAACAGCGCCTCACAGCATCTTGAGGAGATCATCGCCGAAGTAGAAAATGCGCATGCCGCCGGCAAGCGGGTGGTGCGGTTGCACACCGGCGACCCCAGTTTATATGGCGCCATCCTGGAACAGATGGCAGCGCTGCAAAAAAAATCGATCCCTTACAAGGTCATCCCCGGTGTGACGGCGGCCTTTGCAGCGGCGGCGGCCATGGGGATCGAATATACGCTGCCGGATATATCCCAGACGCTTATCTTAACGCGCATGGCCGGCAGAACGCCCGTCCCGGAATCTGAAAATCTGGCCGCTCTGGCGCAACACCAATCGTCGATGGCGATTTATCTGAGCATCTCTTTAACCGAAAAGGTCGCGGCAATTTTATCCGAAGCGTATGGCCCGGATGCCAGCTGCGCGGTGGTGCACTGTGTCAGCCAGCCTGAAGAACGGATCATTTTAACCCGCTTAAAAGATCTGGTGAAAACAGTTCAAAAAGAAAAGATTACCCGCAATGCGCTCATCATCGTCGGCAAGGTATTAGATGTTGACCGCAGCAAATTGAGGCATAAGTCCAAATTATACGATAAAAATTTCAAACACCAATATCGCAAATAAATGACGCCCACAGATGAACATAAAGCGGCCATTTGGGCCATTACCCCCAACGGCGTCGCCATCGCAAAGCAACTCACAGCTGAGCTGTCGCGGGCAGATCTTTACACATCCGCTAACATTCGCCCGCATAAACAGCCAGCTTTGACCTTTGATAAATTGTCAGAAGCAGTGGCTCAGAATTTTCATCAATACACCGCCCATATTTTTATTATGGCCACGGGTATCGTCGTCAGAATGATTGCGCCGCTTATCGAACATAAAACCGAAGATCCGGCAGTGGTGGTTATCGATGACCGGGGCCGGCATGCGATCAGTCTGCTGGCCGGGCATATTGGCGGAGCCAATGATTTAACTGGCCGGGTGGCTGGGATCATTGACGCCCACCCGGTGATCACCACTGCCACCGATGTCAATGCCAAACCGGCTATCGATGTTTTGGCCAAAACAAAAAAACTGGCCATCGAAAATCCAGCGGCCATAAAAGCGGTCAATATGGCGTTGTTGACCGATCAGAAAATCGGTTTGCATGATCCTTTTGGTATTATGCAAAATGACATACCGAATGCCATTCAGTTGGATGAAACCGATCTCATCAAGTGGGAAACGCATGCCGACCGTGCTGCAGCAGTCTATATCGGCGACCGGCAAATCGATCTGGCATCCAATGTGTTGCGCTTGCGTCCGGCTAGCCTGGTTGCGGGCATTGGCTGTAATCGCAACACACCCATGCATGAGATCAAAGCCCTGTTGGATGATACCTTTAACAAGTATCATCTGGCCGGTAACAGTTTAGCGCGCCTGGCCAGTATAGATGTCAAAGCGGATGAAGCCGGTCTACTCGATCTGGCAAAGGCCCTTAAGGTGGCGCTTGATTTTTTCAGTCGCGACGAACTCAACCGGGTAAAGGACATTCAGACACCTTCAAAAATGGTTGAAAAACATGTTGGAGTCAAAAGCGTATGCGAAGCAGCAGCAATTCTGACATCACAGAGGGGAACCCTGATCGTTCCCAAACAAACCACCCCGAACGTCACCGTGGCCATCGCCAGAAAAACCTTTTTATCGTAGGGATCGGCCCTGGCAGCCTGGAACACTTGACGGGCCGGGCCGTTGAGGTGCTCAAATCGGTCAGCACAGTGGCCGGCTATAAAACTTACGTTGAGTTGGTTCAACCACTGATTGCTGACAAGCAAATCATCAGCACGGCCATGACCCAGGAAGTACAACGGGTTGAAGCGGCAATCGAGACGGCTTGCAGCGGCATTTCGTGCGCCATTATTTCCAGCGGCGATCCGGGGATCTATGCCATGGCAGGATTGGTCTTTGAAATCTGTCAGGCAAAAAAGATTGCGATTGTTCCGCCGGGAATGACCCCGGATGAAGAAGCACTGCAAATTGAAGTCATTCCCGGAGTACCTGCGCTGTGCGCCGGCGCTTCTTTGCTGGGAGCGCCTTTGACCCATGACTTTGCGGCTATCAGCTTAAGCGATCTATTGACCCCTTGGGAGGTGATTGAAAAACGAATTGAAGCTGCCGCCAAAGGGGATTTTGTGGTTGTTCTCTATAATCCTAAAAGTAAAAAAAGAACCTGGCAGCTGGAAAGAGCCCAGCAGATTCTGCTTCAATATCGAACAAAACACACACCGGTTGGCATTGTGGTCAGCGCCATGCGCAAACATCAGGATGTCCGAATCGTGGCGCTTGAAAAACTTCATGAAGCCCACGTGGATATGCAGACCACCGTCTTTATCGGTAACAGAGCATCCAGTCGATATCTCAATTTTATGATAACCCCAAGGGGATATGCACAAAAGTATGGTGTCGGCGCGGATAAGACAACACTCGACAAATAAGGGATATTTTAGAAATTGGCAGTCACAGGTAAAACAAAGGGACGCTGTCTGGCGGTTTTCGGAACCGGATCGGATGTCGGCAAAAGTGTCGTTGCTACGGCCTTATGTCGCATGTTTGCAAACCGGGGTATGCGCGTAGCGCCGTTTAAAGCCCAGAACATGTCCAACAACTCGGGGGTTACACCCGAGGGGTTGGAAATGGGTCGTGCCCAAATCGTGCAGGCGGAAGCAGCCAAAATTCCACCCCATGTCGACATGAATCCGATCCTGCTTAAACCCACCAGTGAAATTGGATCCCAGATCGTCTTATCCGGGATCGCCATTGAAAACAGTACTGCGGCTGCCTATCACCAAAAAAAAGACCAGCTATTTAAAGAAGCCTGTGCCGCCCTGGATCGATTACGTCAGGAATATGAGCTGATCATCCTGGAAGGCGCCGGTTCCTGTGCCGAAGTAAACCTCATGCCACACGATATTGTTAATTTCCGGATGGCCGAATATGCTCAAGCGCCTATTTTGCTGGTAGCCGACATCCACCGCGGCGGTGTCTTTGCCCAATTGGTCGGCACCCTTGAGTGTCTGAGGCAATCACAGCGCGCCCGGGTAAGCGGCTTTGTCATCAACCGCTTTCGCGGCGATATCTCTCTTTTTGAGAACGGGGTGCGTTGGATTGAAGAAAAGACCCGCAAACCGGTTTTCGGTGTCCTGCCCTGGTACAACCATATCCAGATTGAGCCTGAAGATTCGGTTGTCATCGAGAACCCCAAAAAAGCAAATGTTGAAAACAGTCATAATCCGGCGGTTGGGGTCATAAGACTGCCGCATATCTCTAACTTTACCGATTTTGATCCACTGATGACTTTAGATCAGCTGGACGTCCATTTCCTGGAAAAAATACAGCCCCTGACTGGATTTAAAGCGGTTATTCTGCCCGGTTCCAAAAATACCCGCTTTGATCTGGACTGGATCCAGACTTCCGGTTGGGCCAAAGCACTGTTGGAATATGTCAGCGCCGGCGGTCATGTGCTCGGAATTTGCGGTGGTTATCAGATGATGGGTAAGAGCGTGCATGATCCCACAGGCCTGGAAGGTCAACCTGGCTCCAGCGAAGGACTGGACCTGTTGCCGACTGAAACCATATTGAAAGCGCCCAAAACGACCACCCTGACGCAATTTTCCTGGGACGGTCGGTCCGGTGCGGGATATGAAATTCACATGGGTCAAACGGTTAGATCCGCTGGAACCCCGCTGTTTAGCGTCACGGAGCGTAACCAAATTCCATGCCATGACGAAGATGGATGTGTCTCTGACGATTTAAAGGTCATGGGCACCTATATTCACGGATTGTTTAACAATCCGGCCATCCTAGAATCCTGGCTCAACCATATCGGATTAAACGACATCGATGCCCTTAGTGTTGGCGGCATTGAAGTCCGCAACAAAGAATACAACCTGCTGGCCGAGCATTTTCAGAAGCATATCGATGTTGAAGGTATAATGAAGCTAATCGCAAATCAGGAATAAAAAAGGTGTCAAACTCTGGCTACTGGCTTCTGGTCACTGGCTTCGACTCGGCTGAGCTCGTCGCAGGCTGGCCAGGAGCAAGAGGCGAGTAGCCAGCAGCCGAAATATTGTTACCCGTAATCACTATTAAAAGATCGGAATTGGTAAAGTGAAAGACATTGTCTTTGTGATCGGCGGCTGCAGAAGCGGCAAAAGCGCTTATGCTTTGCAGGCAGCCGAAAAGATACCTGGAGATAGAAAAGTTTTTATTGCCACCTGTGTACCTCAGGATGAAGAAATGGCAACACGGGTGGCCAAACACCAAAAAGAACGCAGCCAAGATTGGACAACGGTTGAGGAGCCGCTCCATCTTTCGGAGGCCATTGAGGCAAACAGCCCGCAAGCAGATGTGCTGCTCGTCGACTGTCTGACCCTGTGGATGAGCAACCTGTTGCTGAAAATCGGGGATGAAAAACAAATCAAAGAATCTATTCACCGATTCATAGACTCACTCGAAAATGCTCCGCATCCGATTGTGCTGGTTTCCAATGAGGTTGGAACCGGCATCGTGCCGGAAAACAAACTGGCCCGACAATACAGAGATCTGGTAGGATCTTTAAATCAGGCGGCGGCTCAAACCGCTGACAAAGTGGTTTGGATGGCGGCGGGGATTCCGGTGATTATTAAACCGCCGGGGTAACTTTCTGGGATGGGATGCTTTAAGCTAGTATTCATTATTTTCTAAGATGATAGGTTTCAGGTGTCAGGTGTCAGGGTTGGTTAAAAGAGCTGACACCTGAAACCTGACACCTGAACAGCCAACGGCGGAACTGAAGAAACTGATATCTGATAAACGACAACCAACACCAAAAAGGTAGAAAACAGGCTGATGCGCAACCTGATAGCCGCCCTGCAATTTATGACCATACTGCCGCTGGGGAAGGCCCGCAGCTTTGAACCGCCCAAGATGGTGCCCTATTTCCCCCTCGTGGGCATCTTGCTGGGCCTGCTATTGGCGCTTTTCGATACGCTGATCGCCAAAATCTGGACACCGCCGGTGGTCGCCCTGTTGGATGTCATCTTACTGGCAGTGTTAACCGGTGCGTTTCACCTGGACGGTTTAGGCGATACGGCTGACGGTCTTTTTAGCCCCCGTTCAAAAGATCAGGCGCTTGAGATCATGAAAGACAGCCGCATCGGCGTTATGGGCCTGATTGCCATTTTGTTTGGATTGGCGCTTAAGTGGGGCGGCATTCTGAACTTGGATGCAAACAGAAGTCTGCTGCTGATCATTGTCCCAGCATACGCCAGAGCCGGCATCCTTTTTGGCATGCAGTTTCTGGATTATGGCCGCACGGACGGTACGGGCCTACCATTTTTCAAAGAGAGCTTAAAATGGACAACCCATTGGGGATTGCTCATCCCGGTCGGACTCTCATTTTTATTGGGTTGGAAGGCGATCTGGCTGAATCTCATGTTTGCAGTGATTGTCGGAGCCATTTTATTATTTTACCGCAAACGGATGGGGTGTATTACCGGTGACATGTTAGGCGCGATGACCGAGGTCACCGAAGCGGGGTTATTTTTAATGATGTCTATTGGAGGTTTATTATGCTAAAGGGTCATGGCGGTAATCGAATTGAACTGGCAAAACAACTGGGCTGCTCTCCACAACAAATCATTGACATGAGCAGCAATATCAACCCGCTTGGCCCTCCCCCGGGTTTAATCAGATACTTAACAAACCATATCGATGCCATCGGCAGATTCCCTGAAGTAGACAGCAGGGAAATATCAATGGTTTTTAGCGATCAGAACCATATTGATTCGGATCGGGTGTTAGCCGGTAACGGCACTACTCAGTTCATCTATACACTCCCGCAAGCGCTGGGGATAAAAAAAGCGCTAATCGTCGGTCCGACGTATTCCGATTATGCCGATGCCTGTCGGCTAAATCATGTCGAGACGTTTTTTATGATTGCAGAGGAATCACAAAATTTTCAGCCAAACCTGAATGCCATAGAAAAGGTTTTGGATGATGTCGATTGTGTATTTATTTGCAACCCCAACAACCCAACCGGTTCACTCATACCGGCAGATGACCTCAAGGCACTTTGCCGGGCCCATCCGGACACGATTTTTATCGTCGATGAATCCTATTTGTCATTTATAGAGGGCGCTGACGAAAAAAGCATTCGTCGGCAGAATCTGGCCAATCTGATTGTTTTGATTTCCATTTCCAAAATATTTGCCATCCCCGGTTTGAGGATTGGGTTTGTGGTATCATCTGGGCAACGGATTAGACAATTGAAGCGGTATCTGCAGCCATGGAGTGTCAACAGCCTTGCCCAATTGGCAACTGGTTATCTCATGGCCCAAAAAGATGAGATGGACGTGTTTCTGAAAAAAACAAACCAAATGATCAAGGTGGAACGAAACCGATTTTTGGCGGCATTCGAAGATATCGCCGGCATTACGGTATATCCAAGTAAAACAAATTATTTTGTTGCACGCTTACACCATAATTTAAATGCAGACGAGGTTTGCTGGCGTTTGGCCGAACACAGCATTATGATTCGAAATTGCAGCAATTTCAAAGGATTGTCTGAACGTCATATCCGTGTATCCTTGAAATTGCCGCAACACAATGCCATGCTCGCTCAAACGCTAGTCGAAATGCTTCAAGAAATAACAGGCCAAAGCCGGGCAACAGAAAAAAGAGTAGGTATTGGCGGATAATGGATTTTTTCCCTGCATGGGTGGTTTTGCCGGCTGCTTTTGCGCTGGACCTCTATTTGGGTGACCCAAGATTTTTACCGCACCCGGTACGATGGATGGGAAAGTCCATCGAAAGCCTTGAAGCGCCTTTCCGCAGACTGCCTCTGACCGTTACCCTTTCCGGTGCAGTTTTTACGGCAACACTGGTATTCGGCATCTGGGGCCTGACAGCATTGCTGCTTTTTGTGGCGCAGACCTTTCAACCCATGGTAAAAATCAGTATTGAAATTATTCTTATTTATTACTGCCTCTCGGCGCGATCTCTCCAGGATGCTGCCATGGAAGTCAGCCGCTGTCTCCAGCAGGAAAGGTTGGCGGACGCCAAATCGAAAGTGGCTTTGATTGTCGGCCGGGACGTAAATAATTATCGAGCAGACGGCGTTGCCCGGGCTGCTGTAGAAACAGTCGCTGAAAATCTGGTTGACGGCGTGATTGCACCTATCTTCTTTGCGGCCATTGGCGGCGCTCCTATGGCAATGGCCTATAAAATGGTCAACACACTAGACTCTATGATTGGTTATAAAAATGAAACATACGCGCATTTTGGAAAAACGGCGGCAAGGCTGGATGATATTTTAAACTATGTGCCGGCGCGACTCTCGATTCCAATCATTGCGCTGGCATCTGAGCTTCTTGCCGGTAAAGGCACACGCGCATTTAAAACCGCTGTGCGGGAAGGCCGCAATCACTCCAGCCCCAATGCCGGATTACCGGAGGCGGCATTTGCGGGCGCTCTGGCAGTTAAACTAAACGGACCCAACACATACAACGGCAAACTTGTCGACAAACCCTACATCGGTGTTCGTTTCGGCCAGACTAAAATTGAACACATTAAGCGATCTTGTGACATCATGATGCTGTCGTCGATACTGTGGCTGGGCATCGTCTGGGGAATAAAAGCCGTGTTTAGTGTTTAGCAATCAGACATGCTCATACAGAATCATATAACCAATACGACACACCAAACATGACACTCTTTATCGACGTGTATCTTTCGTTGAGCAAATGCTACAAAGGCCTATATCCGTTTAATATCGGAATGACTTCGTTTATCTATCCGGTTGATTTTGTGCCCGGTGTAAAAATGCAGGCACCATCAGCAAAAGGAAAATTTGATTAGAATTGGCGCCAAAGCCGCCGATAAGGTTCAAAGGCTAAAAGTGCCTAAAGTGAACTAAAATGCCACAACTTTAGTCACTTTAGATCACTTTAAACTTTAGCTCGCTTAATGATTTTGAGCATTTATCGGAGACCGTGTTGTACTCTAATTTAAAAAATCAGATGCGAATTCCGCTTGCGGGGCAAATCAGTTGCATGTTTCTGATGAAATGGTTATGTATCTTTAATCCTTGGAGCAGAGGAAACTCACATGGATAAAAACGAAACGAGAGGATACATTCAGGTTTACACGGGGAATGGCAAAGGTAAAACGACGGCCGCCATCGGCCTCTCCATTCGGGCGGCAGGTGCCGGATTAAAGGTTTATATTGCGCAGTTTATCAAAAGGGGGGACTACAGCGAAATTAAAGCACTCAGACGCTATTCCGATTTGATTACCGTCGAGCAATTCGGACTGGGCCGTTTCACGGACGGGAAGCCTTTGCCCGAGGATATTGCAGCGGCTCAGAAAGGTCTCAAGCAGGTTAAATCCATCCTGGCTTCAGAAGAATACAAAGTCATCATCCTGGAGGAGGCCAATGTGGCCGTCAAATATGGACTCCTCCGGGAACAGGACCTCCTCGGACTTATGGTAAATAAACCTTATGATGTAGAGATGGTGATCACCGGAAGACATGCTTCTTCGCGAGTGATTGAAATCGCCGATCTGGTTACCGAGATGTTGCCCGTAAAGCACTATTTCGAAAAAGGTGTCCCTGCCAGAGTGGGGATAGAAAAGTAATGACGAGGTTTTTTGAACAAAGCGAAATAAATGGCATGGTGTTAGACAACCGATTTGTACGCTCGGCAACCTGGGCAGGTCTGGCATCGGATGATGGTGCCAGCACTTCCAAATTAGTTGATTTAATGGCAAGACTGGCGGCCGGCGGTGTCGGGCTGATTATAACCGGCCATGCCTATGTTCGCCCGGATGGGCAGCACTCTCCCTGGCAGTTGGGTATTCACAATGATGAGATGATCCCTGGGCTTAAGGCCGTGACGCAAGCAGTCCATGAAAACGGCGCTAAGATTGTCTTACAGCTGGGGTATGGCGGCGCCTACCTGTCGAAATCGCGGATCAGGAAAATGACCGTTGTCGATTATAAAGAGCTGGCTGCCGCCTACGGCATCGCTGCGATGAGAGCCAAAACAGCGGGTTTCGACGGTGTGCAGATTTTTGCAGCCCACGGATTTTTTCTGAGCCAGCTGCTCTGCCCCCGCTATAACGACCGCAGCGATGCATACGGCGGCAATATCCGCAATCGCGCCAGAGCGCTTTTGGAAGTCCTGCAGTCCGTCCGTCATCACACCGGTGAAGACTATCCGGTTTTGGTGAAACTCAATTGCCAGGATTTCGTCGAGAACGGCCTTACTTTGGAAGATTCTCTGCAGGTGGGGATGATGCTCGAGGAAGAAGGAATTGATGCGATTGAATTAAGCGGCGGGCTCTTAAACAATCCGAATATCATGCAGAGTAAAATAGATACGGATGCGGTCGAAGCTTATTTTGAGAATGAGGCCCGGGCCTTTAAGGGAAAAATCACGGTCCCGTTGATCCTGGTCGGTGGCATAAGATCTTTAGCGGTTGCCACGCGTCTTTTAGAAGACGGCGTGGCCGATTATATTTCCATGTCACGCCCATTTATCCGGGATCCCGACCTGATTAATCGTTGGAAGGCCGGCGATTTACTGGAGGCAGAATGCATTTCATGCAATAACTGCTTTGAACAAATCAAGCAGGGTAAGGGCGTATCCTGCGTGCCACTTGAGGCAGAGCCGGTGGAATCGTTTTTCCCGCAGATTTCAAAAACGGTCCCGGCCAGCCTGCCGCATCCACCCGGTACCGGCTATCAAGTATCCATCGGCCTGGAACAATGGGATGCCAGCTTTATCCCGGTGGTCAAGATTCAAATTGTTCAGGAAGAAAAAATAATGGATCGCGGCCCGTCCTTTCCGCTGGGTTCAGAAGATCACTTAAAAGTTAGTAAGGCCATATCCGAGCTTTTGAAGGAATACGCGGCCGATGCCACAAAAAAATAAATCTGCAGTGGTTCAAGCCGTTTTTAAAAATCGATCGATACAGGCTTTTAACGCCTCGGTGCTGGGCGTAGCGTCAAAAACCAGCTTGCCCTCTATGACAATGCAGGGGACGGGCGCCGGTCTGCCGAGGGCCTTTGAAAAATCTTGGTATCTCTTAGCACCCGCTAAATCCTTGGTGACAATTTTTTCCCAGTTCAAGCTGTCGCCATATTCTAACGCTACCGCTTCGACCACACGGGTCATGTAAACACAGGGGACTCAGTGCTCGCCTTCGTGGAAGACCTCCAGGTGAATTTTGTCAGCAGCCATCTGATTGCTAATTTTCCTCGGAATTGATTTGTTTGTTGAGTACTTCATCAAGGGCCTCTTCCAGTTCAAACTGCGGGGGTATTGCGTCAAAGAAGAGCTCCCCGTTTATCCACAGAGAAGGAACCGGTGCCAGTCGGAGATTTTTGTGAACGCCTTCTTCGCCAAAAAGCATATAGGAAAGCTCCAAAAAACGCTTTTTGCCTTCACCTTTGAGGATATCGACCCGATGATAGGTGACCCGGTCGGAATAAGCCGGCAACACCTCTTGAACCATTTCGTCCATATAAAAACAGGGCAGACAGTAAACGGCTTTGTACATCACTTCTATCACAATTTTCGCTTTGCCTTTAGATGGCATGATCGCCCTTATATATGATCATTGTTATTACTAAATACGTACGCAAAAAACGGTCGGTCATCCACTGCGATGGATGGCTAAATAGATATCACAGGCGGTCAGCATTTTCAATGCGACCGTATCGTAAGAATTACGTCTCGGATCGGTGGATGCTGGCATTTGTTTGACATCAGACGCCCTTTTAAATAAATTGATGTACCTGCTAAAATTAAGGTAAACACCATGAATACCAGTCAAATCGAAAACAGAATACATACCCTAGTTCAGCAGGAGGGCAGAAGACCGCGAATCCTTCTGGCGCCTCTGGAAGGTGAACCCTTCAGCCGTTGGACAAAACCGCTGGCCGCTTATTTGGCCGAATGCGGATTTGATGTTGATATCGGTCCAGCGAACCAGGCTCCCTTACAAGCCGCCCGATTGGCAATTGACAATGATGTCCATATTATGTGCGTCTGTGTAAGCGATGTCACCTTTCAGCCGTTGGTCATCAAGCTGGCCGAGACACTTCAGGCAGACGAGGGTGGAGATATTCGACTGGTGGTGGGCAGCACAGGCTTACCGCCAAATCACGAAGAATTATATCGAGCTGGTGTGGATTTAATTGCTAATTTGGATAAAGCCGATATCCATCTGATTGATCAAATACTTGATCTCATTGAAATATCCAAAGGATAACCCAAGCACTCATTTAGGATCCGATATCTTCATCAGATTTTTGGATTTTTTTCTATCGTATCGACTCCAAAATTCAGCCGCTTCACAACCCAGCATAGCTGCTGCCGCCAGATCTTCAGTCGCCTGCCGGGTATTGCCCAGTTTATAAAAACATACACCTCTTGCAAAACCGGATCGTCAGTATCCGTAATGAACTATGCTAAATTGTATAATATTAATCTTGGAATGTGGTCAATAAACTTAAAGCTGATTTTAGGAATCAAACCATCGAATCACAGAATCCAATGGCAGCGCCAATAGGACACCGTTCAAATGCCAGCTCCTTGACATTTATAGATTTAAAGCGCTAATTAAAACAGGCAGAGGATATAAATTCACGGTCAAGCCCTGATGGCATCCTAATGCGGAGGGAAAATGGCAGTCATTGAAAAGTTTCTAGGTCAGCGTGTCGAGATCCCGGAGGATCGAAGATATCATTTAAAACAGGGTTTATGGGCCCAGGCGCAAGATCAGGACCTTGTTTTCGGCCTGACCCAACCCGCATTGATTCTGGCCGGCGGCGTCAATGATCTGGACTGGCTGGTCGAAGATCAGGTCTCCGTCACGGATGGTCAGGATGTGGTATTTGCGATTACCGGTAAGATTTTATACATCTCTACCCCCGTTGCGGGAATTGTTTTTTTTAACCCGGAAGCAAAACAAAGCCCTTCACTGGCTTTAGCAGATCCATACGGCAACGGATGGTTATTTCGTATCCGACCCGATGCCGATAGAAATGATGCCTGGCAGACTTTGGCAGATGCGCAAGCCTATATCGAGAATTTAAAGGGCACAGAGGGATTTAAAAACCCGGATGGGCTGCAAGGGGGTGTTTCAGGAATTTGCAAGGCGGTTTATTCAGGCATCCGGGAGCAAAAATTCTAGGAGCGGTCTTAAAAAGGTATCTAACGCCCAAGGGCATTGTTAAAAACCGATTCAAAATACTCAAATACTAACGTGTATACTCCGTTTTTGAATCGGTTTTGCGCCGCGCCCTTGGACGTGATCTACTATTTTTAAGACCGCTCCTAATTCTTACGGATATGGAGGCATTAGCAGGAGCCGTTCGCAATGTCCAGGGCCTGCCGGCTTAACTGGTTAAAGCGGTATAAAAATGAAAGCCGTACGCGATTAGGCTTGGTTTAATTTTTCTAGATATTCGGCTGCATATTTGGCAGTCCGGGCACCATCGGCACAGGCGGTCAGCACCTGCCACATATCGGTGTCCCGTATGTCACCGGCTGCAAAAAGCCCGGGAACTGATGTCATGAGTTGATCATTGGTAACCAGATAGCCTTCTGCCGTTTTTTCAACCTCCAGTTTAAGTACCGATATGTTCGGCCGCCATCCGATGGCGAGGAAAATCCCATCAACCGCCAAGTCCTGCTGTCCTTTTTCCTTTGATGCCACCGCAATCGTTTCGACAAACTCCTGACCGTCGTATCCGCAAACCTCCGTGTCTGTCATCAAGGTAATATTGCTTTGCTCCTCGATCTGGTCTTTATGAACGGCATCCATTTTAAGGGTATTGCTGCGGCAGATGAGAAGAACTTTATCGGCAGTCCGAGCGAGGGTGATCGCATGCTGGGCAGCAGTATTATCGCTGCCGACAACCGCCAGGGTGGCATTTTTCCCTCTGTATAAAGGACCGTCACAAATCGAACAAAAATGAACGCCTCTTAAAGTGGCATTGGCAACCGCCAATCTTTTGGGCACCCGCCCGGTGGCAACAATTGCGCTCCAAGCCGTATATTCGTTGCCATCAACATCGACACCGACAAAGACATTATCCTTATGGCTGAAGTTTTCCAAACGCGTCAATGTAAAGTTAGCCCCTTCTTTCTGGGCCTGCTGGAATGCCCTCGTGCCAAACTGCGTGCCGGTAGCCCCTTCCATCAGTCCGGGGAAATTCGCCAGATGTTCGATCATATACGAACTGCCCCCCGGTATATCGCCAAAAACTATTGTTTTTAATCCCAGGCGTTGTCCGTATAATGCGGCCGCAATACCGGCGGGCCCTGCACCCAATATCATCAAGTCATAAGGGTTTTCAGACATTGTTAGTCCTTTGTTATTTAAACTGGCAACAATTGCTGTGATCGTAAAAATTAAGTTGCTGCTTACTCAGGATTGCGTGTACGGTTGAAACACGCCCTTGCCAGTCCAATCACCTGTTTTGGACGCCTCTTCGATGCCTTCCATCGATTCGGGCGGACCGATAAAAACAACCATGTTTTTGTGTTTGATGCGATCCCTGGGCACTTTGGTTTTTTCCATGGACCAATCGCCCATGACATAGCTGAATAAATACATATCCCCTTTTTCTTCCACAAATCCTTTGGCTCTGATAACTGAAGGCGGCAAAGCCTCTGCCAAGGCGCTGATCTGCTTCAGATCATTTCCGTTCCAGGAATAGGTCACAGACATGAGCGTATCTGGCGGCGTAATTTCAAGATCCGGGCTGTCCAGGAGATCATCAATAAATTGGTCCAGGGCATTCTCCGAAAGAACAGGCATTGCTGCCTTTTCGGGTTCCGGTGCTAGTGTTTCAAATGGTTCCTGAACGGCGAAATCAAAAAATTCTTCCAAGGGGATGTCGGCGTAGGTCGTGTCAAAAAATGAGGGATCGGGATGAAACTGCCGAATAACATTTTTCGTTTCCTGGATCGTTTCCGGCGAGGCGTTATCAATCTTATTCATGATAAATACAGTGGAAGAAGCAATCTGTTTTTCCAAAGAGGCATAGACGCCGTAAGCATCTAGAAAGTGGGCCGCATCGATCACGCAAAATTGTTCCATGAATTCAAAGCGGTCATTAAATATGGGCAGTTTCAAATCTCTTTTTAAATCAGAGGGGTTAGCCACACCCGTTGATTCTATCAGCATTACATCCGGTTGTATTTTGGTGTTGAGCTCATAAAGACCTTTTATAAAATCGGTTTTGACACAAACGCAGAAAATCGAGCCCTTGCTGATTTCCATCATATCAATATCATCGCCTTCCACCAGGGTACCATCCACGCCAACTTCACCAAATTCATTAACCAGCAGGGTCAGTTTTTTATCCTTGGGAAACTGCTGAATAATGCGATTCAGAAAGGTGGTCTTACCACTGCCTAAAAAACCGGTAATCAAATATACACGGGTGACATCGGACATGCTTTACATCTTCTCCGTAATCTTTTGCTTGATTTGGTTGGGGCTCAGCACTTTGCCGGTTGAAATCACCTCGCCATCAATCACCAGCCCTGGTGTCATGAACACCCCCATTTTGGCAAAGTAATTGACATCTCCTATTTTTATAACTTCGATATCCCCTGGGGAATCCAATTCGGCCACCGCATTTTGGGCGTTTTCATACAACTGGTCACAGCGCTTGCAGCCGGGCCCTAATACTTCGACTTTCATGTAAATCTCCTCTTTGATCGTGTTACGTCCATTAAAAATGCTACAAAAGTTGTAACAATTATGGTTTCAGTGTTCAGGGGTCAGGTTCAAAGGTTCAGGGTTCAGTGTTTCTGGCAGCTACAGCATACGACGTGCTTCTTTCGGCCTGCCTTCGACATGAGCTCATACAGAATGTAGCTCCAGTCGAAGGTAGTCGAGCCGAGGGCTGCCCGATTCGCCGGTTTTCATCTGTCATCTGACCTCTGATATCTGTCTTCTGTTAAACAACTTTCGAATCTTTGAACGCTGAACCTTTGAACCAAGCGTTGTTTAAAAAACTCAACTATCCAAAATATAATACCGCCGCTAATGGGTCACTCATACAAAGGTACTGCACTAGCCTTATCTTGCAGCAGTAGAAGATTCTGGCAAAATTTACAGACACCCAGTGATCCGTTAGCGCGGGTGAGTTTTTCCCAAAGACTGAAATAGATTGCCATATTTTCTGAATCTATCTTCTCGTTCAATGCATCCGGTTCTTCCAACTGCCGGATGCGATCGGATTTTCCGCAATAGGGGCACATGATGCCAAATAGTGCCATATCCGTTTGGGGCAAGCCGTGTTTGAGGACAAACGTTTTCAGTTCTTCAACCGCTTCATTTATTTCCAATATGAATACATCTCCCCTTCTTAAAAATTAAACAAGCCGGGCCTTTTGCAGGGCCCGGCTTGCACATGTTTATGCGGTTATCATTCGACTTTGGAATCGGTGCGTGTCGCCAACCCGGCGCCTGCTTTTTTCAGATTCTCCTGAATTTTATCGAACTCAAATCCTTTTTCGCGCAGGGACTGGATACGATCACGCATGTCGTCATTGGGCGCCCGTTTGGCCATCTCATCGATCAATTCCTCATATTGCGGAATGATACTCTCAAAAACCAGATCCCGCTCGATACAGATGGTCGGCAACACTTTACCCTGAAGCTCCATAAACTTGCCGATGCCGTCTTTGTTTTTGATCGACCACTCTTTGTATACGATCATATCCTGTACATCAGATGGCAAGGCGGCTATGGACTCCATCATGTAGCCGCAGGCAGCGCACTGCACACTGTCCAGTGTCAGAACATCAATGGTAATTTTGTCTGCCATGATCCGAATCCTCCTTTCTATGAGTGTTTACCAAGATTCCGGATACTTGGCATAATATTGTTCAAACCATTCTTTGGCTTCGATTGCCTGATCCATATGTTCCACCGGAACATCGTAAGGCATATCTCAGCCAGGGGCGAAGGTATAACCTTCTTGCCCACCTGCAGCCAAGCTGACAATCGCATCCTCTCGGGGAGACAACAATCCGAGGCTCAGGGCCAGCGTCAGCTTTAGATTGCCGCCAAAGCCAACCCCGTGTTTGCGCGCCAGGTCCCTCACAAAATTCATATTGAGCTGTTCATCAATGGCAAAACCGTGGGTACCAATCTTACAGACATCTTCCATGACTTTGGTACAGTCGCCACAAATGAAAAATGATGAGGTCGCTCCGGCATCATGAATCGCTTTAATGGCGGGTTGCGAATTGGGGGTGACAAATTGCTGGAAGGTCTCGGATTTAATCTGGGAGGCCACCGGATCGACGATGGCAATTATCTCTGCACCCATTTCGGCATAGAACTTTGCAGCTTCCGCGCCGACTTCACCGGCAAATTTGATCACATCGGCGGCAAATTCTGGATTCTTGTAAACATCGGTAAAGATGCGCACACCGGCCAGATGGGAAGCCAGGGTCAAAGGACCGCAAAAAAGACCCATAAAGACGCAATCGAGTTCATCCAGTTGGGGTTTGGCAATTCTGGCGGCTTCATAAAGCACCGGCCAACGACCCGATTCTTTGGTGGGCATTTGGAGCCCGGCATCTTTGGGAGTCTTATCGGAACAGGGGTGATTCGTAACAGAGGGTACATTGTCGGGCCACCATTTCAGGTCACAACCAATGGAATTGGCTTCGACGGAAAGATCGAATACCAGAGGAATCCCGTCCGCTTTGTATCTCTTGGCGGCATTAACGACTCCTTTCGCCAGCAGTTCGGGATCCTGTAGCATTTTGTCAGCAGGTTCATTGATCAAAAAGGCGCAGTGAACCCCTGCGTATGGCACCCAGGGTGGCTTTTCCGTTCTTTTCCCCCGATAGGCGTCGATCAACAATTGTTTGGCCATTGGGAATCTCCTTTCTTTTTAATTAGGGGTCACGTTTCTACATAAAATTGTATAAACGTTTTATTCATCACCTCCTTTCATGGTCTAATTGCCATTGTTAGGTAAAAATCCCAGACATCGTTAGTTGCAGATTCTCTGCAGTGATCATGAATGTTGGACAATTAATACTTAACATCATTCTCGATCAAAATTGTCAAGAATCATTTTCGGTTATTACCGCCAGGGGCTTATTCTAAAAGAATTATGCCGTAGTAGCTGTAGGTTTCACATGTTTTGGCGGCAACCGTTGAAGTCGTTCCCAAATTTTTTAAGGTGCCAATGACATCAATGGAAAATGATTCCACCGACGGTCTCTTTTCCTGCGGAAACCGGCAATCATCCGGGTATGCGCATTCCTTACAAAGCGCGCAGCACTCCCCTACAAGACTAAACGCCTTGTAATAGCCCTCAAGAAACAACATGCGCTCCAGGCTGATGGTACCCTTCCAGCAGCGAACTTGAGAGGTTCGCTTGCGTTCATTGTTCATGTAAAAGTCCGAACAATTGGTGGTTCCCACCAGAAGCAACGCGGTGGAATACTCAGACAGAATCGCACGAACTTTATCCGGATCCGGTGTGGCCGGGGGGCAGCACCAGTTCGTATTATACTGGTTACAGCCGTAACGGCATTTCAGATGGACCCATTCGGCTACCTTTATTTTATCGATACTGAACGGGAATATTGCATTGAGGCCATAAGACCGGCCTTTTTCCAGCAGGCGTTCGGTTAAGGCCTGAGAAATACCTTCACCGGCTTTAAACGGTACCACTTTTGATTTAGGCATTACTTGTTGCACTCCTAACACGCTTCGAATTTGATATGAACTTCCTGCGGAAGTGCCAGCTCCAGCGCCACTTCAGCCACTTTGATGATCGCCGCCGGAATCGCACAGGACAGGTGGCAGCCCGACTTTTCAGTTGCGACATAAACCGGATTGCGGCTCAGCGGTGTGAAAAGCTCTTTAATCGATAAAGTTGTTAGGCGCTCGGCCAGTCTTTGAATCTGCTCGCAATCCGAACCGGTAATTTCGAGCGAAACCTGGCGAGCACCTGTTTTGCGGGCCTTGATAACACACGCAAAGCCGCAGATGCCCGGTTCAACTGTTACACATATCCATTTCGGTTTTTGAGAAGCCAAGGTGCACCGCAATCTATTGTTTTAGAATTTCCTCGGGAACAACACCTGCCAGATGTGGAAATTCGTCCGTCATATGCGGTATCTGCATAGCCTCCATGAATTCGGTCTGGAAGTCGCCTTCGACAGTCAGCTCAATATATTCCACATTACGCGCTACCCAGTTGGCTTCCTTGCGCTTGTCTTTATTTAACAATGCCGCGCGACATCCATCACCGGCAGCATTACCCACACTTTCGATCATTTCGATCTCGCAGTCCGGAAAAAGCCCCATAATCAGGGCCTTTTCCCGATCGACATGGGTGCCAAAGGCACCGGCGATTTTGATCGTATCCACCTTCTCCATACCCATGCGTCGCATCATGAGCTTACAGCCGGCATATAAGGCGCCTTTGGCCAGCTGAATCTGGCGGACATCTTTTTGGGTAACCACGATGTCCTTATCGATGCTCGATTCCTCCGCCCAGGCCAGAACAAATTCCGGCTGGTTGGTATCCGGATTTAATCGGTAACGGGGATGTCCGTCTAAGGCTTCTTTATTAAATGCGCCACTTTTAATAATCACCCCAGCACAGTAAAGCTCGGACAGCAGGTCGAGAATACCGGAACCGCATATGCCTTTGGCCTTCATATCCTTGGCTTCCGAATATTTGCGCCAGGCATCTCGACCGATGACTTTATAATCCACCTCTTTTGTATCAGGATCAATGGTGATCCGTTCCATGGCCCCGGGCGCCGCCCGCATACCGAAAGCAATCTGGGCCCCCTCCAAGGCCGGACCGGTGGCACAGGAAGAGGAGATCAACTTCTCTTTGTTCCCCAGCACCAGCTCGCCATTGGTGCCGATATCAATAATCAGTGCGATTTCGTCTTTTTTGTACGGCTCTTCGGCCAGCATCACACCGACGTTGTCCGCCCCCACAAATCCGGCTTCATTGGGAAGCACAAATACATAGGAAGCGGGATTGATGTTGATGCCCATGTCACGCGCCTTGATATCCAGACTGTGATGGATCACCGGGGGAAAAGGGGCCAGGCCCACGTGCTCGGGATTGAGATTTAAAAAAATATGATGCATGGCGGTGTTACCCCCAATGGTCACATCCTCAATATCTTCTTTGGTCAGGCGCAGATAGGTCTTGCCCTCCTCGGGCACTTCCACAAATTCATCCGGCCCTTCTTCACCTTTCTTCTTCTTGATTTTCTTCTTGGGCGGATAGGTGTTCTGGATGGCCTTATCGACCAACGAGTTCAGTCCCTCGATGATGTCATCGTTCATGCGCTGCAGCCCATCGGTGGAGGTCATATGGTAGGTGATGCGCGCCATGACGTCCTCGCCATATTTGCACTGCGGATTCATCATGGAGACCGTATCGACGACCTCCATCGTGGTCAGATCACAAAAATAGGCCGCCACGGTGGTGGTGCCCACATCGATCGCCAGTCCGTAAGTTTTCTCGGCCTTACCGGGTCTGAAGCGCACAACTTCTTTGTCGTTCCAGACACTGACCGTCACACTCCAATCGCCGTCACGCAGTGCCGCGGGCAACTGCCTTAGGGCAAATATGTCAACCGCCAGATCCTTAAGCCCATGCTCTTTTTCCAGTACCCGGCAGACGCGTTCAAAATCCGCCGTGGGTTCTTCAAATGTCGGTGGTTCCACTGTTACCGTGTAGATTCTTACGGCCGGGTTATGCTCAATATGAATGTCTCGGGCCGCTTTGCTGACCACCTGTTTGCCAGCGCGAGATTCCTCCGGCACGAAGACCAAAAGATCGCCCTGAATTTCAGTGACGCAGGCCAATCGATGACCGGTCTCTTTTTCTTTGGGGACGATAAATTTTTCTTCCTCTTCCTGCCAGCCGCTCACGTTGGACATTTGGGACTCGATTCCGTATTTCTCAAAACGACCTTCTTCGATGCGGACTTTACACTTGCCACAAACTTTCTTTTCACCGCACAGGGCCTCGATGTCCACCCCTAGCAACCGGGACGCTTCTATCAAATTGATGCCCTTAGGCACCTCTCCTCTTCGCCCGGACGGTTGAAAAATAACCATCGCGTTGTTATCCTTGTCTCCCATGCGCTCAAATCCTCCTTCATTTTGAAATTAGCAGGCTGTCAGCACGACTGACGGCTATCTGATCTGAATATAGGGCAATCCCCTTGCGGAACATATCTCGGGTATGGGAACCCCGGCAGAGCGCCCCGATAATGGCGGATGCCCGCCGGGATTTCCAAACGGAAGCGATGAATTATCCTTCCTTCTTTTTTTCAAATTCCCGCAGGCGACCGATCATCTTGATGCCTTCCGCCACCGCATTTCCGGCAGATTCGGCATATCCATCCGCACCAAATAGGTTGGCGACATCCTGGGTCACCGGCGCCCCGCCTAACATGATGGCCACATCCGGGTTCTTATCTTTGATCATCTTGATCACTTTTTTCATACCCAGCATGGTCGTCGTCATCATGGCTGACATGGCCACGACTTCGGCGTCCGTCCGCAACTGCTCCTCCACAAAATTCTCGAGGGGCACATCCCGGCCAAGGTCGTAAACCTCCCAACCGGCGACATCAAACATCATTTTAACCAGATTTTTGCCGATGTCGTGCACATCTCCCTGAATGCTGCCAATCACCACCTGCGCCACCGAACCTGCATCTGTCTTGGGGACATGGGGTCGCAGTATGTCCAGACCCAGATATAAGGCATCGGCGCACATAAGCACCTCGGGGACAAAATATTCGTGGCGTTCATAAAGATCTCCGACGACCTCCATTCCGGCAGCCAAACCATCCATGATCATCTCTAGCGCCGGGAGTCCATCATCAACAGCCTGCTGTGAGGCTTCCTTCACCTGTTCCTCTTTGTAATTGATCACACCGTCTTTCAGTGCTTCCAATAATTCTTCTTTGCTCGGCATTTTTATTCTCCTTATCGGTCTATTTTAAATTTAAAGCCGCCCAACAGCTGGTGTCGGTCCGACATTATACTCGCGGGCCGTCTTTTCCATTGCCCTAAAGTTTTCTTCTTTGATATCCGGCCAGAGATCGCAACCCGGCCAGACCGCATCGACTTTGCCGTCAATATTGGTCCTGATACCCTCAATAGCCTGCTCGACGGTTGTTTCTTCCGCACAGGGTAGTCCGAAAACATCGTAATTACCGAGGATCAGGGCATCATCACCTAATTTCTGACGTGCTTCTAAAAGATTGTTTTTGACGTCGAAACTGACCGCCTGAGCGCCCGAGTCAGTCACAATCTTCCACATCATCTCCACCAGCGGATCGGTGGAACCGCAAATATGCAACACTTTCGGTGACTCCCAGGCCGACAAAATCCGTGTGAGTCGAGGTGCGATCATCTCCTTGAAGGTCTTGGGACTCAAAAGGTCTGCAGCCACCCCGGGCTCCCTCAATGTGATAAAATCCGCTCCAGCAGCCTGGAGTGCTTTTCCGATATTAATGATCATATCCGAAAGCTTGTCCAGAATGTCCTCTACGCGGGCTGTGTCTTTGAAAACCGCTTTCAGAACCTTGTCCAGTTCAATGGTCTGGCCGCACTGGGTAAAGGGACCCAATTGCCAGGCACCCAGGGCCAGATCCGGTGCTTCCTTTTTGACAATCGCGATGGCCTCGGGTATCAAATTCATTGGATATTTATCCATGATATTGTCGATGTCATCCTGGGAAATTTCGACTTGATCCACTTCCGTCCAATTTTTATAAGGAATGGTCGGATAAAGGATATCCTCCGAATCTTCGTATAAACTGATTTCATTACCCAGGGCTTCGGATTCCCAGCACATATCAAAGGGAACCACCACAGAATCCAAATTGAACATACGGGCGGATTCAATTGCAGAACGAGCCATCCGCTCTGCATCCCGGTGGACCGATGGAAAGTTGTAGCCCAATTTTTTGATGGCAGGCAGCAGGACCATACCCATCCCAGAAAAAAATGGCATCTTGTCTACGGGTTCACGATTAAAAAATCGCTGTACTCGTTCTATGGGAGTCAGCTCAGCCATAATTAAAGCTCCTTTCTTTGTTAAATGTTAAATTTAGCTTTATAGTGGTTATCAAAAAAACGTTCCGATATTGAATGGTTTTTTTCTACAACCGTACACGCTTTTATGCCGCACTTCCGTATTTAGGAACATTATTATGGAAAGCGATATAAATTCGCTTTTTTAGCAAAGGCTCCCAAAATTATCTCATCTTCTTAACCGATTTAAACATATCTTGAAAATCGTCTAAAAGATGATTTTTATGGTGATAGGAGATGATTTTCATTTGAAATCTAAAACTTACATCAAAATTGAAACCGAAATACTGCGGCGGGTTTCAGGAATCTGGCATGGCAAAACAAAGCAGATCGGAGGGATCGGCCAGCCGATCTAAATGGAAAGGCACCAGATCCTTTTTTTCAGGGGGATTGCATTGAAAGAGGCCGGAACATTTTTCAAAAATCACTGCCCATTACCCATTATTAACCATCGGCGATACGCGCCAGCAAATCGTTAGCGGTTATGACACCATATGCGGCAATAGGAAAAGAAGCGGTCTGGTCTGCTTTAATCAGCGATTCCAATTTGTTTATCCCGGCCGGGGTCAGACGATATTTGGTCTTTTTATTTTTTTTTACCCATTTGTTTTTTACGAGGATGGCCATGACCTCGTTAAACGTTCTGGCCAATGTGTACCGGTAACCGAAATTGCCAAAAGTTTTTCTTAAATGCTGTGGCACTAGCACATCCGGTTCATTTTTCGACAGGCAATCGATTAACTCCGTTTTGCTGAGACCCCCATTTTGATTTTCTACAAAAAGGATAATCAAATACCAGAGTGATTTGATGGCGTGAGACTTTTTAACATCTAAACACCAGCTTCTGACCTGGTTTAGAATTTCCTTGAGTGCCTGGGCATCAACGGTATCACCGGGATAGGTTCGAACATAAAATGAGGTTTCAATATTCAAAAGTTTAAATATTTTCTGCTTTATTTTTTCAACATCAGGATCATAGTTCATATAGTCATAGGCAATTAAATACGGCTCAAAACCGCTATTTTTATCTAATTTTAACAGGGGAGACGGAATTTTTTTTAGATTATCCCTGGCGGCAAGCAGTTTTTGGATGTCCGATCCATACAAGGGATAAGTATAGAGGTGGACATGAACCGTTGATTCCCCATTTTTAATGCACCCCAGCGCCAGTGTGGATGTAATGCCAACATCATCGATCGTTGACTCAGGCGAAAATAGCTGAACGCTTAGTCGGGGCTGGATTTTTCCCTTTGCCAGCAATGCGATCGAGGTGTTCATTTCCGAAATGGTGCAACCCCTTCGCAGGCGCCGCGATAGTTCATCGGTCATTGCATCTGCGCCGATAAAGGCCGTCCGAATATTGGCCTCAGCCATTTGTGCGACGAGTTGCTCGGTTAAGCCCTTGGGTCTCAGGAAACAGGAATATCTGATTTTTCGACCGGCTTTTCTACTTAAGGTTTGCAAATAACGACAAATTTTAACCGCCCATTCCGGATTGATATTAAAGGTATCATCCCAGATATCGACATATTTAACCTGGGGATTTTTTCTTAAAAACCGGCTAAGATCGTCTACAAAAAAATCACTTTGAACCGCACAATGAAAATGATTTCCGAACTGACTCGCAATTGCGCAGAATAAACATCCTCCGCGGGATTTTTTGGCCCAGACACAGGCTCTTTGCAGCGTCACCGCAATAGATTTCTCCCCATATTTCACAAAGGAAAAAATATCTTTTTCAGATAAATCTTCAGCGCAAAAATCAGTGGCAACCAGCGCCTTTCTCCGAGGCAGCCAAAAGACAATATTGGGGATTTTGAGCAACTGTTTCAGGAAATCTCGATTCCAGTTGTTGGCCATGGTGCGCTTATCCAGCAAGGGCAAAAGGTCGGGCAATACGTTTTCAGCGGCTCCTCGGACGATGAAATCAGGAGCGACGTCGATCACCTCGTTCACAAAAGTGGAGAATCTAAAATCCATCAGGTTTTTGTAATTGTTGGAGGCTTCATTGCCCCCCAGGATGATGGGAGCCTCAGATATGGTTCTCAAGCAATGAACGACCTTCGGTAACATAAACCAGTTAACGGTATAAGGCGCTGAAATTAAGATAACATCCGCATCTGACAGCTTTGCCTTGTTAAAAAAATCAGCTAAAAAATCATACCCCACCAGATTGATTTCTTCTAACGGAAAAAAGATACAGTCGGACCCGATCGCCTCACCACAAATGGGTTCGTATGCCAGGTCCTCAACAATCCCTTTGAGCGCTGAATAGGCTAAACTCGTCTGCCGGGTAAGGGTGATGATGCCTATTTTTTTATTTTTATTCATATCATTATGTTGGGGTTTTCAGGGCAATAGACCAGGAAACATCGCCGGATGTGAAACCATATGACTGAAAGGGACGATCTCTATAATTCCGGGTCAACCAATCCGAGCTGGATGGCAAAATGGACCAGTTTGACCGGCGAATAGATTTCGAGTTTTTCCATGATTTTGGCCCGATGGGATTTGATCGTACTGATGCTGACACACAGCATATCAGCGATTTGCCGGGTGGAATGCCCTTCGGCAATCAACTGGAAAACCTCCCGTTCTCTATTGGACAGGCGTTTATAACGCTCCGCACTGGCGGTTCCTTTACGGGGGGATCGATAGGTGTCCACAACCACTTTGGAGATCGAAGGGCTTAAAAAGGTCTCGTTGTTCATGGCAGCGTGAATCGCAGTGATAATATCCCGGCCGCTGGAATCTTTGAGAAGATAGCCGGACACACCCGTTTCTAAAAGTTCATGGATATAATGTTCATGGGAATACATGGACAGAATCAAAACCTTCGATTTCGGAATCTTTTTCTTTATACGCTTTACGGCCTCAATGCCATTCATCTGGGGCATGGCGATATCCATAATGATGATATCAGGCTTTAGCTCCAGCGTTTTGTCTACCGCTGATCTGCCATTGTCCGCCTGGCCGACGACCTTCAAATCAGGCTGGTCGTTCAGCAAACTCGCTAAACCCTGGCGCACAATCGTATGATCATCAGCGATAAGTATGCGAACTGGATTAGCCATGACTCAATGACTCAGTAAAAGGTATCTCAATCCGGATTCGGGTTCCTTCTCCCGGTTGACTGCGCAGCTGGAATTTCCCTCCCAGATGAGAAGTCCGCTCCCTCATGCCCAGCAGGCCCAGATTGCGTTTATCGGTTCCAATGATCTGGGTGTCAAAACCAACACCGTCATCCTCTGCCCGGAAAATGATCTTGGGATAGCTTTTGATAATGGAAAGCCGGAAGTTATACGAACCGGAATGCTTCAGGGAATTGGTCAGGGCTTCCTGGCTGAAACGGTAGAAAACCGTTTCCATGTCAGGATCCAGGCGGTGATCAAATCCCACCATGCTAAAATCGATATTGTGGCCTGTATGATTTTTGATTTCCTTGAAATACAGATCCAGCGCCGGTTCAAGACCCAGATCACTTAACAGGGTCGGGTGCAGATGGTATGAAAGGTGCCTGATTTCCGAAGAAGTTCGCCGCACCATCGTAATGATTTCGCCGATGGCTTCCCGGAGACCTTCTTCTTGCGGTGGCACATTTTCTTCCAGTCGTTCCAGGGACAGTTTCACGGCGGTCAGAGATTGCCCGGATTCATCATGCAACTCTCGAGCAATACGACGTCGTTCCTCCTCCTGGCTTTGAAATAGTTTTGCCGTCAACCGTCTTAACTCATGCCGGTCGCGACGGATCGTCTCCCGCATCTGGGCATTCACGATGGCCCCCCCCAGAAAGTTGCCCAGCGAACCCATCAAATGGAACTCATATTGGGTCAGTCTGCGGGATGCGGGGATGTCGAGTCCCAAAAACCCCACCCCTTTGCCTTTGAAGGTAATCAGAAAAGAGGTCAGCCAGGGTGAAAAGTTTAGTGCTTTGGACTCAAAACGGGCTTTAAAGGTCGGGAAGATGGGTTCTGGTTTTAAAATCATATCATCTTCAAGAAGGGCTTTGCTCAATAGCGGATCTTTAAAAAATACCGCTGGGTTGGCTTCAGTGTCTTCCGCATTAAAACCATATTTGGCAATGACCTCGGTTTTTTCTTTTTCGCGATTGATCAAAAAAATGGCCCCTCGATTGAGTTCTAAGACCTTCAATACGTTTTTGAGCGCCTCGCGCAAAATCAGGTTCAAGGCCATATTGTGATTTAAGGCCACCGCGATGCTGTTTAAAATCGAAAGCTCCCGGTTGCGCTGCTTAAGCGCTTCTTCAGTGCGTTTACGATGGGTAATATCCTTGATGATCCCCTCATACTCGACATCGCCGGTTTCAGGATTTTGGTATCTTCGGCTGGAAATCAGGGCATGCATCGCAGCGCCATCCCGTTTTTTAAATTCAACTTCATAATCTTTTACCTGGCCCCGCCGGTTGATGGTCGCCAGAAATCGATCTCTATCCAGAGAGTTGCGATAAAAATTCTGGGCCGATATCGTTTTCAGCATTTCTTTTTTGGATGGAAAGTTTAGCATTTCGACACCGGCTTGATTAATATCCAGAATCTGGCCCTGCTCGTTGGTGGTATAGATCATATCGTGGCTGCCTTCAAAGATGCGACGATATTTTTTCTCACGCTTGGCGACCTCTTCCTGAAGTTGTTTCAGCTCGGATATATCTTTAAATATTTCAAGACCTCCGGTAACACGCCCGGCAGTGTCTCGAAACGCCGAGGTTGAGCAAATAATGGGTATCTGCTGGCCGTCGATGTTGGTGATCTCATATTCCCGATTGTGGATATCCCTGCCTTTTACGATCGCCTCCTTTAGGGCACAGTCAGACTCGCAGATCGAGTTTTTGAACACATCTTTACAGTACATTCCCACTGCATCATCGGCCGAAAAACCGGTAATTTTTTCGGCCGCCGGGTTGAAGTAAGTAATACGCCATTCTTCATCGGTGGTGAAGAGTCCGTCCGGAATCCGGTTGAATATCTCCACAAAGCTTTCTTCTTTCTGATAGATATGCTCAAGGGCCATGGCATTGTATTGACGGATTTGTTCTGAAAGAAAAAAATGCCAGCCCTCGGGGTGCATTCCCCCCTGCTTCTTGAAATAGCTGCAGGCAATGCATGAGGATATTTTTTGAAAAAAATCGTCTTTAACATCTTCCGCACAGTGGGTTCTGGGAATCAGCCAGCACTCTACCGACTCTTTCCCATGAGCCGGGCACAACACTTTGGAACAGGATAAGTATTTCCAACAGGTCTGCTTTTTTATAAGCTTTTTATCCTTAACTGTGACCTCAATCAGATGATCTTCGAGCAATAAACTCACAATACGGGTCTCCTTTCACCCGGCAACTCGGCTCTTGAGCTGCGAAGGCAAAACAGCCATCCGGATAATCACCGCCGTAAACCAGGTCCATGAAAGCAGCGGTGACTCCGCGCAGCATGTAGCATTTTTCCGATTTTGCAGCACCGTATTGCTCCAGGTAGCCGCTGGCCTCATAAGAGTCGCTGGCGCGAATGATCAGTTTTTCACCCGGAACCAACTCCTCGACTGCCAGGTCCCCCCAGCCAAACGCTACGGCCACGGCCACAAAACCGAAAATCTGATCTTTTTTATTTTCAACCATGGGCGCAACAACCTGCTGCCACTCCCAGGAATCTCGTATGCCTTGAAACGTCGCATAGCCGCACTCCTGGGCAGCTGCAATCAAAAGTGCCTTTGCTTCAGTTTCACGCTGTTTACCCATTTTGATTTCGAAGTCAAAGCTCAGCCGGTTGTAATAGTTCACCGAAAATAGCGAGAGATAGACCCCGAAAAGAGGGATGATCCCTTTGGATTCCCTTATTTTGCTGCCTTCCATGACCGCATGGATAATCTTGCTGACATCTATGGCCACTTAACGCTCCTTAACATGAAAGACACACTCCGCATCCCGCTTCATTTTGCAGTGGCGTTCCGCCACGCTATAAAAACCAAGGGGGCGCTGGTAAATCGCCTCCAGCGCGCCGGCAATCCATCCCCGCGTAAAGTGGCAGCCCGGCGTTTCGCGCCGCCCGTGTTTGGCGAGCCACCCGGTGACATGATGGCTGGAGGTACTCGCAATATAAGCCGCATGGGGTCTGACCTTCCTGAAATGGATGATCCCCAAACCGCAATTCTGATAGAGCAAAGAGGCCATTTCCAGCTTCGACTTAAGGGTTCTGATTTTTTCATATTGGCTAGAAAGATGCTGCAAACTATTATAATTGGTTTCCTCAGCCGAACGGTACAGAAGCTCGACACCTTCGGCGCCCAGTGTCTCTTCCAGCGTTTTCTGTAAATTGATATTGTAGTGATGGCAGTGCAAGGCAACGGGTTGCCCCGAGATCACGACCCGGTGCCCGTCCCGGTTAAATTCGTTTTGCCAGTTAAAAATAGTCATTTCCCACCTGAGTGAAGGATAATGAAAGATGGCATCATTTTATGTCACGCTGATATCAGGCAAGGTCTTCCTGCAGAACGATAATCAGTGCAAAATATGCCGGCTCGCGCCAAATCCTTATTAACACTGATAATGTTAATCGGCAAGCCGATTTTCATCCAAACGGAAAATTGGCTGTCCCTCCATTCCATAGAGGAACATGTGCCGCTGTTTGCAGATCAAGTCCTGGTTTCGGGAATTATCTGCTCTTCGGGTGAAGAGGGCTCTGAGCAGCGCCCGAAGGTGACATTATGGTGAGGGTGAAAAGGGCGAGGATCTCAAGAAATTTGCTAATCGATCCTCGCCCGACACGACTGAAGAAGGTATGCAACTGAGGGTCACAAACGCATCATTCCATATTCCACATCCCCGGCGCCTACAATTTTTCCAGGTCACTGGGTTTTTCCCAGGCCAGCTTGAGCTGTTCGGCAAACTCCGGAAACAGCTTGAGCAATGGATGGTTTGGATCTTTGGGCAGCTCTTTGGTTTCATTAAAAACCGAGGTGGCTAAAAATGCATCAGCCGCCGCAACTGCTGATACGACCCGTGGTGCACCTGCCATGGGCCCGGTAAAAATTAAATCGTTGTAATAAAATGCCGAAAGGGCTTCCACAGCAGCATCAAAACCGGCCCAACCCTTAAATTCAAACATATCCTTAAACCGCTGCAATTCCATATAGGAACCGTTGCTGGGCGCACTGGCGGTCGCAAAACCCCATTTTTCCTTTATTAACTGATTCGAAATTCCGCACAACGCATTGGCGGGCGCATTGAGGGTTGTCGTGTCGACAATGATGCTTTCAAATTTAGCGTCGGCCTTTTCGATGGCATCGAGCAATTTTTGGGCGCCCTTAATCCTGCCATTGGGCGTCTGATCATCCTGATCAAAGGCAACCAGAAGGACGTGCTTGACGCCTATCTGGGCTAATTCCTTGACTTCCGTTTCTAAGTCTTCCTCCCAGACGGTAATGCTGTTGTAGAACATCCGATCCAGCAGCCCCTTCTCGGCACAATAGGCTGCGCCTTCCAGTTTGGCCGGCATCATAATGGCGTCCACGCAAAAAGGCATGTCGCTTACCGAGGAAACAAAATCCACATATTTTTTAAATTTTTCACCCGGGCTGGCGACAATGTCAGCCATAACGGGCACTCCCGTTTCCTTCCACAGTTTTTCGGCCCCTTTCAGCAATTCTTCTCCGCGCTTTTCATTAAAGCCTTTTCTGCGGCTGCCCTTGTCAAACAACTTATCGCTTTCCTGAAAAATGGAGAAGCAGCAGACTGTGGGGTATTCTCCCGGCTGACCGCCGACTTTCACTCCACCGACGTCATAAATCTCTGGCTCTTTTTTAAAACGTTGCATTGCCCACCTCCTTTGGTCTTTAAAAAAAAAATTCTGAAAACCACCCCGTAGGGCCCTGTTACGTTAAGCGAAATATGAACGCAACGCGTACTGGAATATACCCCGGGGGTCATCCTCCCCACTGAATTCAAAAAACCTTGTATTGTACGTCAATTATCTATTATCAAAACTTTTCCTTTTTTATATCGTCTAAAAGATGATTTTTAGAATGAATATAGATGATTTTATAAGCAAAAAAATCGAATGCATTGACATCGGTTATACGGTATGCGAAAAATTTTACCGGAAAATCGAGTGAGTTATTAATATTATGGAGGCAATAGCATGTCGGATATAATTTTTAGTTCATGGGGCGGAGAAATTGTTGAAAACCGCGGTGATGAAACGCAGGAACAGAAATCAATCAACGACCTGGATTTGCCCGAATATTTCAAGCAGGACGAAAAAATCAAAGCATTGATGGGCTGGAAAGGAATTGTCCTGCGTTCCCGTGAAGTGGATATCATTGATCTGTGCCGGGAGTATTTTGAGGCCGTTCTGGCGCATTCAAAAACCTGTGACAAATGCAACTACTGCAAAACGGGCTGGGAGGAGATGCTCGAGGTCTTTGAGGATATGGCCAACGGGGAAGCCACCGAAGAAGATCTTGAGTTTTTGCAGTCGGCTGCTGAAGCAATCGTCAGCAATGCAAAATGCAGCATCGGCAAATCCGGACCGGCGCCATTGTTTGATGCCCTCAAATATTTTGCCGATGATTTTTCGCAGGTCATCAGCGGCGAAAAACAGATGGCAAAGGGAGACTATTATTCAAAACTGACGGCCCCCTGTCTGGACGCCTGCCCGATTCATCTCGATATTCCCAAATACGTCGAGTTGATCAAAGATGCCAAATTTGCAGAATCCCTCACGGTCATTCGCGAACGTCTGCCCATAGCGGGCATCGTGGGGCGTGTCTGTTTCAGACCCTGTGAAAAGCATTGCCGCCGCGGGAATCTGGATGAACCCATTTCGATAAAAGCGCTCAAACGCTTTGTGGCGGATCATGAACTTTCCGAACAAAAGGAACCCGAATACGAAATCACACCCTCCGAAAAAACCGGGAAAGTGGCCATTGTGGGCGCCGGGCCCGCTGGAATTACCTGTGCCTTTCACCTGGCCCGCAAAGGACATCAGGTGACGATTTACGAGCGCCTCGATGAGCCCGGCGGCATGTCAGCTGTGGGGATCCCCGACTACCGTCTGCCCCGCAATATCCTGCAGGTTGAGGTGCTGCAAATTCAAAAAATGGGGGTCGTCATCAACTACGGTCAAACCATCGGAAATGATCTGACACTTTCAGAGCTTGATAATCAGTTTGATGCGGTATTTATCGGTATGGGCGCGCAGCACAGCACTCAAATGGGTATCGAGGGAGAAAGCGATGAATATCAGGGATTTATCCCAGGGCTTAGTTACCTGCGAGAAGTGAATGCCGGCCGCGATCCGTATCCACAAGGCAAAAAAGCCGTAGTGATCGGCGGCGGCAATGTTGCCATTGATTGTGTTCGCTGTTGCCTGCGAACCGACAATGAAGATATTCATCTGGTGTACCGACGGACCCGCAACGAGATGCCGGCCGATGAAGTCGAGATTCACGATGCCGAACAAGAACAGGTGCAATTTCACTTCCTGACTGCGCCGGTGCGGATTCTGGCTGAAGCGGGTAAAGTGGTCGGCCTCGAATGCATCAAAATGGAACTGGGAGAACCGGATGACAGCGGCAGACCACGACCGGTTCCGGTTGAAGGTTCGGAGTTTGTTTTCGATTGCGATACCATCATTTCGGCTATCGGGCAGCAGGTCGATCTTTCAATGCTTGCCGGAATGGACGATGTTGAAACAACAAAATGGAATACCATTGTCGTTGACGAGTACACCAAGCAGAGCAGCCGTCCAAAAATTTTCGTTGCCGGTGACTGTGAAACCGGACCGGATGCTTTGATTACCGCCTGTGCTGGTGGCCGCCGGGCAGCATACAGCATCGATCGATTTATTAATGGGCAGCCTCTCGATTACGATAACAATCACTATTTTGATAAGCTTTTCGAAACTGTAAAAGTCTATGACCCGGATGAAGAAATTCTTAAGGTTGAGAGCAAACCGGGATTCAAGCCAAATATGCTCCCACCGGACGAGCGAAAATCAACCTTTGATGAAATCGAGCAAGGCCTCTCGGCCCAAGAAGCCGTGGCCGAAGCCGAGCGATGTTTGCGGTGCTACCAGGTTGCAACCATCGCTGTCTAATGTTGTGTCCTATAATTAATTCACAAAGCCCAGATTGATTTTATCAATTTATTTCAACACTAAAGGTGTCAGGCTCTTGTTATCAGAGGACAGTGTTCAGATGACACCTAAACCGCCACCGGCGGAACTTATGAAGGATTGATATAGCGGAAAATGTCAATGAGCACACCGCTTAGCCCTCGGTCAGACGATAAAGCCGATATTCTACTTTTATCGGGCTTTTTAGGTGCCGGCAAAACCACCTTACTCAAAAGAATCCTTTCCTGGGAAGCTGACCTATCCGATACCGTTGTCATGGTCAATGAGTTTGGCGACGTCGGGATCGATGGCGCCTTGCTTAAAGATTCCGGTTCTGACGTGATCGAACTGACCAGCGGATGCATCTGCTGCACGCTTAGCGCCGATCTCCATCAGTCGCTGACGCGCATATGGACCCAATTCAAACCCCGCCGCATTATAGTAGAAGCCTCAGGCGTAGCGGACCCCAAATCGATCACAGCGGTTTTGCAGGACCCCCAGATCGGTCGATATATGGAGTTGAAAAAAATTATTACGGTGTTGGAAGCCGATATTTGGGCCGCGCGCGACGTATTCGGCCAACTTTTTTACAACCAGCTTGAAATGGCCCATTTAATCCTTTTAAATAAAATCGATTTAATGGCAGCCGAAAAAATTCCGCAGTTTCTGGAAGAAATCCATAAGGCCATACCCGACTCCCAGGTGGTGCCCACGATACACTGTGGAATCGATCCCGAAACCCTTTGGACTCAAGCGCAACCGAAAATGCCCGCATTAAAGCCGATTGATTTTTTCCAGCCGGCTTCGTTAAACGCCGAGTCCCATCTATATGATCCTCATGCGCCCAGCGAAGCGCACGACAGCCATGAGGCCAAGTCGGTTGACTTTGTAACCTTTTCTTTCCGGGATTCAAGAATCTTCGACGAGATCCGCTTTAAAAATTTTATCCGCCAATTACCTTGGGAGTTATTCCGGATTAAAGGCACGGTGCGTTTTGCCGATCGCTTGGAAATGCTCAATTTTGTCGGCGGTAAGAGCGAATGGTCCCCATGGGAAGGTGAAGTCGAAACCCGGCTGGCCTTTATCGGATGGAAAATCGATAAACAAAAAACCCTCAAAAACCTAAAACGCTGTTTGGTTGAAGCTTCCTAGTAATGACGATGGTTTCAGGTGTCAGGTGTCGGGTGTCAGGGAGCATAAGTCTAAAATTTGAATACAACGAAAACATTCGGCCGTTGTGGCTACTGATAGCAAGGGTACGACATTGGCCACCGAAGGCCTGACACCTGAACACTGAAACCTGAAACCTATTTAAAAAGCACCCCTGCCGCAGCCTTGCCCAGCATTTGCTCAAGCCTTTCCTCGGTTCCCTGCTGAACAATTTCCTTGATGACCGCAAATTTCCCGAGTACCGCTTTGCGGTAGCCCAGCGCCAAAGATGCGATCAAAAAACTAAAATCGGAATGATATTCAGCCTCAAATTTAGTTTGCAGGTCTGGTAGGGCCTGATCCAGTTGATAAATTTGCTGTAAAATATCCATGAGCTGACTATCGGACATCTTTTTTTCAGTTATGCAACGGACCTGATCACAATAGTTGATTTCAGAGACCACCCGCTGGGGTGGGACCTTCACCCCAAATCGCTGCCATTGCTGCAGCAATGCTTCACGTGAGCGACGATTTTCCATAGTACGCTTAACACCTATTTTTTGACTCCAGAGACCATAGGCACGGCATGCAAAACCGCGGTAAGGATAGATGCCGCAATGGCCATCGCTCAAAAATGAACATCCGGTGTGGCGCAGGGGTGTTGTCAAATAGAATTCAACGAATTTTCGCAGAATATCACGTCTGGCTGCTTCAGGCAGATCATTGATAACCGCCACCCACTGTATCGCCTCCAAGCCTGTTATTTGGGGTAGAAAAGTACAGCAGACACCAGGTTGATCGCAGCGACATTGGGTCTCAGGTAAACTGTCGTATAAATTCTGCAGATCTGCAAACAGGGGTTTCACTTCATTTATAGCAGCGTTTATTTCTTCGATCGTAATCATTTTCAACTATTTTTGATTATCAATACAGATCAGATGCTATCAATCATCTGAAGATAGTTTTATTTCAAATGAATATTAATTTTTAGTTTTTAACCCCACTTATTTCGCCTCGGTTATTTTTGAACTGATAGAAGCTATCTCAAAAATAGTAGATTACGCCCAAGGGCGCGACAAAAATCGATTCAAAAACGGAGCATACACGTTAGTATTCGAGTATTTTGAATCGGTTTTTAATCCGCCACGAATATTGGCGGACCATTGGGTGCTAGATGCATTTTTGAGATAGCTTCAACAGCATTTATATAGCCTAAGCAGCCTCTCGTCCATCACAAAATAAAACTTCATGAACGAGGATCCATCCCAGCGGGTTCTGACGCCGTGCACTGTATTCGCCAGGGCGATTGTGCTACGCAGGTGCGTAATCATAATCAGCTGTTTGCTGTCGGCCACGTCTTTGAGAAAAGCCTGCATCGACTTGTGGTTGGTATAGTCCAAAGAGGGCTCTACTTCATCCAGCAGAAAAAAGGGGCTTTCAAGTTGATGAAATATCGCCAGCTTCAGTGCCAGACTGGTAATTGATTTTTCACCGCCGGATAATTGATGTGCCCGGCGCAGGCGATTGCCAGGGAGGTTGACTTCGATCTCCAATCCCTTTTGCCCATCTTTTGAAATCACTTCCAGCCCAACGTCTCCAAGCGGAATCAGATAAGCCATATAGCGCTGAAATAAAGGACCAATAACATCTTGCAGGCAGCCAAGAATTTCGGCTTCGGATGGCAGATTCAGCATTTGCCGAATGTTGTCAAACCGCTGCCAGGGGTCCAGCTGCAGGATGTCATTAATTTGTTCCTGCCGGATGATGGTCGATAGACAGTGCTTCAGATGATAGGCATCTAATTTTTGCCGATAGGCATCGCGTTCATAGCGGGTTTTATTAATCCAGTAACGATCTTCCCCATTTTGGGTTCTTTCGCGGGCCAGTCGGATGCCGGAGGCGTCCTTATTGTCTCCCTCTTTAAGAAACAGCTCCACTCGAATTTTGGGTGCCGGCGGATAGTCCTTGCTACCGGCAAAAAACAACTCTTGCTGTTCATAACAGCGGATGCGGTCCAGATCATTTTCGCCCAGTGCCCAAACAATCGCATCCAGAATATTAGATTTTCCGACACCGTTATTTCCGATAATAACACCGATGCCGGGCTGAAAGCTCATGTTGGTTTCTTCGGAAAAGGATTTAAAGCCTTCAATGTTCACATCTTCTAAATAGATATTATTCATTTTGATTCTTGTCCTTATACCGTCTGCGAATTTCATCGATGAGCTCTTCCTGCATGGGGATAAGGGATTCATAAACCAGTTCGCCATCCAAAGCAACGCTGGGCAGGGACTTGGCCTTCAGTTCCCGAAAGCGCTGCACCCCTTCACGGGTGCGCAAATCCCATTCATGCACTTCGATGATGTCTTGGATGTCTTGTGGTAAAACCTTTACCGATTCCGCCATATAGACGCAGGCCGCTCATTGGCGAAAATCGGTCAATAGCACATCCACCAGCACGGGTTGTGTCAAATCATCCTCCTTGGATTTCAGCCTGCATGATCTTAAATTCGATCAATTCATCAGAAACTTCCAGCAAACCCCAGGATAGGCCCTTTGCGTCCATAGCCGGCCCGAGACTGATGAAGTCTTTGCCGGCAATATGCCAATGTCCCCAGCGTTTGAGCTGGCTAAAAATAATAATATCGGCTTGAAATTGGGGTACCATCGCCTCCAGTGCCGGAAAAACGGTTTCATCCTGCATGAAATCGGTCAATCCACACACCATGTTCATTTCCAGGGCAAAGGGTTCAAAGTCAGAATAATCGGGTAGTCCTTGAATGTAATCGCCGAAAAAGACAATCCCTTTTTTTTGCTTCATTTGAAAGCGCAGCACCTGAGGCAACCGCAGCAGCCAATCCCTTTGCTTTTGTTCGAGTGGCGGCATGTTCTTTTGTTCTTGAACCTGGGCATAGCGCCAGTCGTTTTCCCCCTGGATCGCTATCATTTTGTGTCGACGTATTTTCTGAATTAATGCTTTGTTTTGATCAGAATTCCCGGTCAAGTTACCAACGCAATAAAGTGTCTCTATTCTGTTGGCTTGGGTGTGATCAATAAATTTCTGTAAAATAACGGGATTGCCATCTGTAGCACTGATCAGGCCGATCCGATCCCTGTCGGCAGGATCTATATGTACTCGAAAAGATTCGGCGGGGTTCAGGTTGCCGTTTTTAGCGGCAGTTAGGGCAGTGGCTAGTTGATCGGGGCAGGATGTTCCATTGCGACAGTCAATTCCGATCAAGTATTCCAAGGCTTCTGCCAATGGTTTTCCTTCTAAAAGACGTGCCACCAGCTGAGCGTTGCCCGGGCAGCCACCCCCCACAAAACGAATTTCCTCAAGATGGTCGTTGTTAAGCTTAAAATGAATCTCAGGTGGGCAAACACCCTGAGTTGGATAGATAAAACGTTTTGTTCTGGTTTTCTCAGGCATATCGGACACCATACAAGCTGGGGGTTTCGCCCCAATTGGAATGGGTGCTAAATGATCGGTTTGATTTTTTTACACGACACCCAGTAAGATGGAAATCGTCTAATAGTTGATTTTTTTACAGAAAAAAGATAGTTTTAGCAAGAGACAAAGCATGGGGGGATACACAGAGGGATCTCATAAATTGATACATAACGAAGCGAATCTGAGTCAATCGATTTTAGAAAGCAGGCAGGTCTTAGCCGAATCCCAGGTCTTGTGGAGGATGCTGAGCGTGCCCTTGCACACTTCGGTACGCAAATCGAACAAATCATTAAAGGCCTCTGAATTTTGTTTCATCTCTTCGAGGGACATAATGGGTGTCGAAATCAAAAGCGATCGTTCATAGTGTTTGAATATCCTTTTGGCCATTTCAGGGCTCAGATTGCCAAACTCCTGTTCAAACATGCGCTTCCAATGGGTAGTCCAGCCTGGTATCATAAAAAATGTCCCCGCTACCTGGCATTGTTCCTCATAATAGCGTTCACGCCCGCCAATCAGCAGACCAATACAATCGTCAACCGGATGATCTTCATCCATGGGAATAAAGATCGGAACACCGGCATCCGACAGCAGCTCATCAGGTTTTTCCAAAGCATTGCCGCACAGGCCGTATCCCAGCATCAGGGCGTCCACGTGGGCACCAAATGCAAGCGCTGCTTCAATTAAGCCCTGCTGGAGGGTGTCTTTGCGATTGTGCAAAGCCAGTTCCAGCACGCCGACCAGGACTTCAAGCTGATGGTTGCCGGCAGCTTTAAACTGGTCCAGACTGCTGATCCGTTCTAAGCGGTCGCCGATTTGGGATTCCAAGGACGCGATCAAATGCTGGGAGCGCAGATCATCCAAAATACTAATCCGGCCCACGTCGCTGTCTTTGCCAAGCAGATCGGCAAATTCCAGCTCCAGAATTTCACAGGTCAGAATCCCTAAAATGCCCATACCCGGGTATCCCCTGATAATAGTATCTGTTTAAATTAATATTCGATCCCTTTTTGGGCCTGGATGCCCCGATCATAATGATGCTTGATGGGGTGCATTTCGGTCACCAGGTCGGCCATCTCCAATAGCGCCTGCGGGGCATTACCACCAGTAAGAATTAAATGAAGTTCCGGATACTTCAGTGTGATGGCTTTTTTGACCGCAGTTAGGTTGAGAATATGAAAATTAATGGCAGTAATAATTTCATCCAGTATGATCAAATCAAATACACGACTTTCGATAGCTTCGCGGAATGCCCACAGGCCTTGATAAGCCAGATAGATGTCAATGAGTTCGCAGGCCCGGCTCTTAAAAAACACACCTCGGCCAAACTGCTTTAATTCAATCGGCAAATTGATAGACCTTAAAGCCTTTAATTCACCCAGGTCTTTTCGCCCTTTCATAAACTGCAAAATCAACACATTCATCCCATGTCCTGCCGCGCGAAAGGCGGCTCCAAATGCCGCGGTGGTTTTTCCTTTTCCGTTGCCCGTATGAATTAAAATTAATCCTTTACGTTGCATGTAGATGCCCTCTATTTACCGCTCCGATCCGTACCGATGATGTCAGCTTGACGATCGACCGATTTTGAGGATGACCACTGCAGATTTGTGATGGGAAATCAATTCGCCACAGTGCTTTTACCGCCACCGGTATATCACGGCCGTCCCGGATCGGAAAGCGATTATTTATATTTAATAAAAGGGAAGATGGTAGGATTTTAGCCGGTATGCAGGATTCCGTTAACCCCTGAATTAAAAGAATACCTCAGTAAAAACATAAGAGCCCGTATATAGTTCATCGACCAGCAAAGTGACTTCACGGATCATTTCACGTTCTCCGCACAGATAAAAATCATATGTTTTGTGTGGCAGATTCGCTTTGATGCAGTCGGCTACATGACCCTGAAACATTCCCTCGGGTTTCGGTCTCGCGTTTTCAGGCGATGGCAAACACGGAAAATAGGTTGATTGAATTTCTTCAAAAAAAGATTGATAGTAAAGTTCATCAGCGATTCTGGCTTCATGAAACAGGGTAAAGTTCTTAATGCCGGACCGCGCGAGAGACACAAACGGGGCAATCCCGGTGCCGGTGGCAACAAAGATGGGCTTGCGCGGAGAGGGTTTAAAGGTGAAATATCCGTGCGGACCGGTAAATTCAAATCGGGCGCCTATCTCGGCATTGGCAAGAATCGGAGAAAATTGGCCTTGCGGCACATGAAAGACGCAAAGGGCCAAATGGGGGTCTTGCGGTGTGGAAAGCAAAGAATAATATCTTTCGATTGATTGGTGGATAAAACAGATGGTGTGACCGGCTTCAAACTCAAATGATTCCGGTCGGCTCAGTTCGATTTCAAAAACATTCTTTGATAACCAACGACGGTTTAACAATTCGGTGGACAGAACCGGATTGGCATTTTGTGGCGATGCTGTTTCGATTTCTTTACCCATGGCGCATATCTCCTAAATGGCGGAAATTGAAACAAATGCGATTGAACAGATCGCTTCTTGCATTTTATATGCATCCCTCGTTTAAGTGTCAAGTGTTATGGTATGGATACTGAACCGTTTGCTTTGCATAATAAGATCAGGAATGGTAAGGATGCGCTTGCTGATAGCCATGGACGATGTTATTTTGGTTTTAGAAGCTAGCACCAGACGAGTTTACCCATGATGTCGTATCCTGCATTAAAAAAATCGTATAAAGGGCTGTACCCATTTAGACTGGGAACGACGTCGTATATATATCCGGCTGATTATATCCCAAATATCAAAATGCTGGGGCCCTATCTGGATGAGATCGAGCTGCTCTTATTTGAAAGTTTGCCACCGCAATCACTGCCCACCAAGGCCGTCATCGATGAACTCTGCCAAATTGGCGGAGAACACGATCTGCGTTATAATATTCATCTGCCAATCGATGTATCCATCAGTCATTCAGACCCTAAAAAACAACAACAGGCTGTCGATACCCTATTGGCAGTTATAAATCTTGTCAGACCTCTTTCTCCCACGACCTGCACGCTGCATATTCCATATTATCAAAATTCATATATCAGAAATCATCTAAATAAATGGCAGAAAAGAGTGCAGCGGAATCTGATCAAGATACTAGAAAGCGGAGCGCAACCGGAATTAATCGCAATTGAAACTCTGGATTATCCATTTAATTTGCTTGAACCCATCATTGAGAATTTAAATTTAAGCGTTTGCCTGGATCTCGGGCATCTCATGGCTGGTGCGTATGATATGAAAACCGTATTTAATGCCTATGGTCACAATACGGTAATCATCCATCTTCACGCTTTTGCCAAAAACCGCGACCACATGGCCTTGAACCATTTATCCCCGAAACATGCTCAAACGATATTCTGGATATTAAATAATTTCCAAAAAACAGTATCCATAGAGGTATTTTCGTTCGAAGACCTGCAGGCCTCTCTGGATTATTTAGATCAATTTTGCCATATTGACAACAGGCAGTAGCGTTGGGGCAAGGAATGCCGATTCCATTTTAGATCCTTTGGCTGGTTGTGTGTTATATGATTATTTGATATTAGATCTAAATCTATTTTGAATTAAATTTTACTTAAGAGGAATCCGGCATGCATGATTTCCAAACCATTTCTCAAAACTTGATTAACAGTTTATCGCTGCAATATGAGCCTGTCGGTGTCAATCTGTATAATGAAACAGGCACCCTACCCGCAGATCTGACCTTCACCCAAAAGGAGTACAAAAGCTATTGCCATGCCCTGGTGGCCGCCGGTGAGGGTGAAGTCTTGCTTCTCAAAAAGGAACAGATGGGCTGTAAATTAGGGACCTCCGTTTTGGGTATGGAAGAAGACATGGAGGCCTACCTGGATGACGGCGTTCTGGAAAAATACGGTGTGGGTCTTTTTGAGACCGAGGAAGCATCGGCTGAAACCATTTTAAAATCATCGTATCTGGAAAAGGGTAAAACCAAAACGGCCCTAATAGCGCCCCTGTCATATCTTAAACAAGCGCCACAAGTAGCGGTTTTTACTGCCAACAGCGAACAAGTGATGTGGCTGCTTTACGCATTGAACTATGAAAAAGGCGGACACATGAACCTGCCTCAATCCGGGGGCGCTTTGGGCGGCTGCGCCGATATCACAGCCATGCCTCTTTTGGAAGGGGTGGCGAACATAACGTTTTTGGGATTGGGGTGCAGACTAAAATCTTCCGTGGACCCCTGCGACTTGATGTTGGGCGCACCCGGGGATCAGCTGGAAATGATTCATAATCATGTTCTGGATATGGCCAAACCGATCGCCATGCTTAAAAAACAAGGCGCCAGTTCTTGAAAATAAGCCGGGACAATCAATCGTGGACAAATTTTGGATCATCGGCGGCGGTAAATTTGGCTTTAGAGCGGCCCAAGAACTCCGCAAAATTGATTCCACCCATCAAATAACAATCGTCGATAAACAAAAAGCCGTTTGTAGGCAGTCGGACCGCTTGGGATTTGAGACTGTTTGTACAGACGGCGTAAAATACCTTGAATACCATTTGACGCGCACCCATTCTCCGGACTGGATTGTCCCGGCCATCCCTTTGCATGTGGCCTATGAATGGATCAGGGCCAAAATGTCCGCAAGGTTCATAATAGAAGATGATAGCGTACCATATGTCATCGTCAGCGAATTGCCAAATCCCATCCAGGGCGTAACCGGGCAATTTTTTATCAGCATCGCCGATTTTAAATGCCCAGCTGGCTGCCTTGAGCCACAAAAAATTTGCACCTATACCAACAAACGGCGCCCTATGATCTTGCATGAATTTTTGAAATCCATTCAACTCAAAGATTTCACATCCATCGTCATCCAAAGCCATCAGTTGGCGCCCGGTGTGGGGGGGTACACACCCCGCACTTTATTTAAGACGCTGGATAGGATTCAAACCACCCAAAAACCGGTATTGCTGAGTACCGCTTGTAGCTGTCACGGCATTATTCAAACATTCAAGCACCGGCCAAAATGATTAGAAGTGGTTTCAAAATACCCTTGGGATTCATCTTGCGGCCTTTTTCTAAAAGCTGCAAACAAACCGAAAAGGGGTTTTGAAACAGATTCTAATTATGAGTTTGAAACCTGCCCATGCGGGAATGATGATTCAATCAGCAGCCCAATGGTGAAAACGTTTCGTCCCCTCAACTATTTGGGACCGCTTAGAAATTTTCTCGGTACCAATGTAATTCGGGGGGATTTGTCAAGGGGGCTTTCATCGACCAGAAGCCGGCAGCTGTAGGCCGCTTCCAGATTCTGAAAAGTTAGAACCTCTCGGGGTGATCCAAGGCTGAGAATTTGGCCATCTTTAAGCAAGAGGAGTTGATCGGCATACATCGCCGCGATGTTGATATCATGGGAGACCATAATGACTGTTACCTGTTTTTCGGTTTTGAGCCTTTCCATTAAATCCATAGTTCGCACCTGATGGGCCAGATCCAAAGACGCGGTGGGTTCATCCAAAAGCATGATCTGGGGCTCCTGGCAAATCGCCCGGGCAATAAAAACACGTTGCTGTTCGCCGCCGCTTAACTGGTCAAGGCGACGATCCGCCAGATGCTCCACTTCGGTAAATGCCATCGCCTGCGTTGCAACCGCAAAATCCTTTTTATTTTCAATTCCCAAAGCCCCTTGATGGGGCGCGCGGCCCATCAATACAGACTCTGCTACAGTGAACGGAAAATCCAACGGCAATTGTTGCGGAACCATCGCAATGGTCCTGGCCAACGATTTCTGTTTGTAATCTGTGACGTGACGACCAAAAATTTGAATATGGCCCTTCTGGAGTTTGAGCAGGCCAGCAAAAATTTTCAATAGGGTGGTTTTGCCGGACCCATTTGGACCAATGATGATGAAGAAATCACCTTCGGCAACAGAAAAGGAAAGATTCCTGATGACCGTCCGGTTGGCAAAGGCATAGCTGACATTTATGGTGTTGATTGCAGAACTCATCTGTTTGATTTTTTCAAGAGTAAAATAAACAAAGGTGCACCAATGATGGCCGTAACCACGCCGGCGGGCATCTCACCTTGAGGCGTAAATACTCGCGCTATCATATCACAAATAACCAAATAGGCACCGCCGCCCAGAATGCAGGCCGGAACCAATATACGGTGGTCGGCACCCAATAGCCGCCTGAACAAATGTGGAATGACCAGCCCCACGAATCCCACCAGCCCGCAATAGCTAACCGTCGCACTCACCATAAAAGAAGATACCACCAGCAATATAAGCGTAACGATTTTGATGTTGACACCCATGGTTTGAGCCATTTCCTTGCCCATTAACAGCAGGTTCATTTTATGGGAAAACCAGAATAATAAAACAAAACAGGGTGCCAGCATAAGGGCCAAAAGTCCTGCCTGTGGAATGTCGGCCGAAGACAGATCACCCATGAGCCAAAAGATGATATTGTGCAGGCGGGCATCCTGGGTGACTGAAATCAAAAACATTATCACTGCCGAACAAAACGCGTTGACCATCACACCGGATAAAAGCAGGGATTCCTTTTTTACCATTGTTTGACCGGTGATTAAAAAAAGAATCAGGGCCAGCGTTCCGCTACTACCTAAGAAGGCGGCCAAGCCAACGCCCGGAAAACGCGACAGACCCATCAGGATACCGATGATCGCCCCAATCGCTGCGCCGCCGGAGACACCCAGGATAAAGGGTTCGGCTAACGGATTTCTCAGCAAGGCCTGAAAAACAAGTCCTCCTAAAGAAAGTGTCGCACCCACCATAGCCGCTAAAAGCACCCTGGGCAATCGAATCTTCAATATAATGGCAGCAAGGGTGGCATCCACCTCTCCTTTGCCTACCAACAGTTGATATAACGGCTCCCATCCGCTGCCGGCCGGCCCGATCGCAACCCCGACCCACATGACAAGTGCAAGGCCGAAAAACAAAATGGCTGAAATTCCAAGAACATGTCTAATCAAAAATGGGGCTTTGGATTTCACTCGTCTTTCCTAAATAGTTCGGGATGAATCAATTTGGCCAGGACTTCAAGTGCCTCAACCAGCCGCGGTGAAGGACGATCAAAAAGGTTTGAATCCACCAGATGGATGCGTCGGTTATGGACAGCCGGCATATTCGGCCATTGATTCCAGTCTGCTTTCACTTTTTCAAAGAGCACATCACGGGCCATGGAGGAGATAATGAAAACATCGGGAGATAGCGCCAATACCTGTTCCCGGCTGAAACGAGGGTAGGCAATGTCTCCGGCCGCAACATTTATACCACCAGCAAGCGAAATCAGCTCATTGATGAATGAATCATTCCCAACAGATACGATCGGCGAAATCCCAATTTGGAAAAAAACCCGTGGTTGAAATCGTGCGGTTTTGATGACTGATTTAATCATCTCAATCCTTGAGCGCATACTATCAGCCAACGATTTGGCTTTTTCAGTTGCTTCCAAAAGGGTGCCGATGTCAAGAATCGTTAACATCACTGTGTCTAAGTTGCGGGGATCAACCGCATAGACCGGAATATTTAGTGATCGAAGCCGGTCGATCACGCTTTTGGGATTTCCGTCTTTGGTGGCAATGCAAAGGTCCGGATTTAACGCCACAATCCGTTCAAGATTCGGTTGGGTATAAGAACCAACTTTAGGAAGCATTGATGCGGCGTGCGGATAATCACTGAAGCGACTGACGCCTTTTAGGCGTTTTTCCTGGCCGACAGCAAAAATAATTTCAGTGATGCTGGGTGCCAATGAGATAACGCGCTGGGGCGTCTGCGGCAACGTAACCCGATATCCCAGTTGATCGGTTAGGACCTTTGCAATTGCTTGAGAGGTCATCCCCTGGAGAATTAATATACCGGCTACTGTCACAAGCCAGATTATTTGGCGAATGTTCAGTTGCACAATCATAAGCAGAATTTCAGAAATTATTGCTACAGGGAGCAGAGTTCACATAATACCATTTTGGATCCAAATTTAAAATGGATTTGAAAAGTAGATGGGCATGCAACCGATACTCCAATACATACGGTCAATTAGTTCGCAAAAGAATTTGTTTATAAACTTACTTTTGACCTTCAGGGTAATGAAGCCGATTCAGATATTAGAGAAATTTACCCGTCAGGGGTCGCAAGGTTCGATGATATTTGAGGCCTGTTTTAATTTGACTTTATTTTTCGATCGACAAAATCTAATATCAAATCGGCGCATTCCTGTGGTTTTTCCATTGGCGGGAAGTGGCCTGAATGGGGTATGGTTTGCAGTTCAATGTCAGCGATACTGGTCTTTAGACGATTGGCCGCATCTTCATAAAAAACATCTGATGATTCTCCACGAATCGCCAGCACGGGGCAATTGATTTTGCTGGCATAACGCCAGACATTTTGCGGGATGGATTCAAAAATCTGGGCTTCAAGTTCCGGGTCACATTGCAGAATCGCGGTTTTTTCATCTTTTTCAAGAAGCCCGCACTCCAAATAGGCGTGTACAAATTCTTTTGACCAATTTTTAAAAATACCCCGGCCAGCGGCAAAGAGCCTCAATGCTTCCTGTTTGCCCTTAAAGAGCCTTCGTCGTCGTCGTGCCATTTTTGCCAAAGGGATAATCCCTCTGAGTCCCAGCAATTTAACAATCGCCAGCAACCACAGCAGTCGCCGCGGCAAAATAACCGGGTCGATCAAAATAATTCCATCAAAAAGGTGCGGATATTTTGCGGCGGCGATATAGGTCGTGACGGCGCCCAGCGAATGGCCGATGCCAATAACCGGCGCAGTCATCTTTTCCTCGATCAGAATTCTTAAATCCTCGGCAAAGATGTCCCAGTGACGAATACGTTCGACCCTGGGTTGATCAGATCCCCCGTGGCCGCGCACATCACTGGCCAGAATGTGAAGATCGTCGACAAGGTATTGAATGAAGGGGGTATAAGTACCCGCACAAAAACCGTTTCCGTGCAAAAAATGAGCTTGTAGACCGTCACCCCCCCAGTCCAGGTAGTGAATGCGCCCGTCGTGTAAATTTAAAAAGTGCTCGGTGGGTTCGGGAAATAGGTCGGTTTCAGCAAAGGCTTTGGTTTCCACGTCTGAATTCATGTTGCCACTTTTTTAATGCGACTCAGCAAATCACTTCAGCTTGAGAGTCCATTCTAGCTCTTAAAAATCAAAATAATCCATCAGGTTATTGGCATGAAACCCGGGATGGCACTTTCGAAAACGCTTCCGGTGGCATTCCATTGACAACAGCGGCATATTCGTTAATGATGCTTGAGGCAACATTTTTCCAGCCGAATTGACAAACCGATTGGCGCAGGCGGGAGGTCGAAAATCCCTGGGTGCGCTGCTGCTCGAAAACCTTGGCGATACGGTTTGCAAGCGAGTCTGGCTCGTTATTATCGACCAGAAATCCGATCTGGTTATTTTGCAAGACAGCACTCATTGCCCCTACCCGAGTTGATACCACCGGTGTGCCACAGGCCAGGGATTCGAGTCCTACCAATCCAAAGCTTTCGTAGTAGGAGGGAATCACCACAACATCAGCGGCGCTGTAATACAGCGGCAGCTGTTTTTGCTCTATGCGGCCCAGGAATGTGACCGATTGCTGAATACCCAACTCGTTTATCAAATGTTGTAAATGATGGAATTCTTCGGTTTGCGGTCCATCACCGCCGATGATCAGCAGTTGTACGCGTTGACGGCGCCGCAGGTGAACAATCGCTTTTAGCAAGCGTTCAATGCCTTTGATCGGATCAAAGCGACCAACGTATAAAGCAATCGGTGTGTCTTCATCTAAGTCCAGCAATTGACGTGCGGTTTTTTTATCCTGGGGCTGAAAAAGATCGAGATTGACACCGCAGGGAATCACAGCGATTTTTTCGTCAGCCGCATGATAATATTTCATCAGGTTCTGTTTTTCCATTGCGGTGGGTGCCAAGATCCGCTGGCAGGACTGCACCAATTTTCGTTCGGTGGCCAGGCGCAAATCCGGTTCCTGCTCAGCCAGTCCGACAATGTTTTTGACAACGCCCAGGGTATGGAACATAACGATATGGGGTATGTGCCAACGCTCCTGCACCCAACTGCCCAGTCGCCCGGACAGCCAGTAATGGCTGTGAACCAAATCGTAACGAAGATTTTGCTGGCTTTTGAATTTTTCAAGCGCCCGCAAAAAATCAGCCAGGTAATAGTAAAGCTTAAGTTTTTTTACCTGGCCATTGTTGCCCGCACTCAGGTGAATTAAACGTACATTTTCGTAAAGATCGACAAGGTGGTCATGCCGGGTGCCATTCAACCGGGTATAAATGTCCACCTTATGACCACGACGACCCAACTCACGAGCTAATTCCCGAATATAAACACTCATCCCGCCGGTGTTTTTGGTTCCCAATTCACCGATCGGGCTCGAATGAATGCTGAACATTGCCAGCTGCAACGGGTCTGTTTTCAAATCTAACCCCTTCCTTGAATCTGCTGTTCCGAAGCTAAAAACCGGAAAGCTGGATTATTCGAAATGAACCCGGCAGCGATAAAGCGGGATCTGTCTGCCCCCCAGTCGATGTTTATAAACTTCAGTTCCTTTGAGGAAATCATATTTTTTTTTGCCCTGCTGTATGCTTTCTTTTATCGTCAATAGTTTGCTGAGCAACCCCACGCTTAAAGAATAATACCTTTGATCATAACCATTATTATACAAATGAAAAGTGCCATCATAGTCAAAGATCATGGCGGCTGCAGTGACGGCATCATCGAGCGTCAGAAAGAAAAGCTTGAGAATTTGTTCGGCTGTCATTTCAGATGCCAGCAATTGAAAAAAAGACGCCATTTGTTCGGTCATAAAATGTGCTTTATCTGCTCGATTGCGTTTAAAAAGCGTTAAAAAGGTATCCATTTCCCTTTTTACGCCTGAAACATCATCGACGGCATCTAAGTACACCCGTCCGCTCTCTTCAAGCCGTCTAAGCTTACGTCTGACTTCGTGCCGCTGCTTGCCGGTTAGTTGCTGTAAATAGGCGTCCCAGGAGGATGGCAGTTCCAACATCATGGTGGCATCCACCATCTGGCAAGCTATCGAATTGTGTTGACCGGCGGCCGGGGCTGACAGGTGGCGATAGAACGTTGAATCTGCGCGCACGGCCTCCAGATCCAGCTGACGGATGCCCTGCTGTCTGAGATGATCAAAAAGGGCGTTGAAAAACACCGTTTCTTTGCCGGGCACAACGACAACATCCAGAAAGTCGCATACATCCGTATCCCCCATAAGGTAGCCCGTTTCGCCGCGGACCATCAAAGGTGCAATTCCGATCAATTCTCCACGGCTGCGGATCGAGCACAAGTAGGATGTCTGGCCTTCGCCAAAGGTCTGCCACCAGGCTTTTAACCACCCCGGCAATACAAACATACAATCCCATTTCAGACGGTTGGTGGGGTCATGCCAGAGCTCAGTGAGAGACTCAATCGACTCTTGATTTATGGTGTATGTTTTGTTTGCTGCCATCAACATTTGGGGTAATTTTTAAACATTAGGTTACGGGTGTCGCTATCGGGTTTAGTCATCCGGTTCCAGGGTTCAAGGTTCAGCGTTCCGCGGTTCTGGAGTTTGAGGCTCAAACTGCCGCCGCTGGGACTCCTGCCGCTGGTGGTCTGAGACTCGAAGACGCAACGTGCACCCCTAAACCCTGAACCTTTGAACCTTTGAACCCTGAACCTTTATGCTACAGCTTTACCGTTTTCCCTGTTTGGGCCGCCTGTGCCAGAGCATCAAGCACCCGCATATTTTCAATGCTGTCTGCTGTCGAAAAAATCAGTTCGGTTTGTCCCATGGCGGCATCGGCAAAGTGCTCAACCATCAGCTGATATTCATCAGCCCCGGGGATTGTGTGTTTTTCACCCGCCTCTTGATCGCTGGTCCGTAGATAGAAAACCGCCTCATTTTCCCAGGGCACAAAGGCATTGTGGGGCAATTCGATGGCACCATCCGGGCCGACGATACAGTATGTTTGCTGTAACGCTGTAATAAAACTGGCCTCAAAACAAGCTAGGCGATGATCCCCGAAATCCAGGGTGCCGACCACATGCACATCGACGCCGCCTTGATGATATTTGGCCTGGGCCTGAACCTGCGAGGGTTCGGCACCCATAAACCAGCGCGCCACACTGACACTGTAACAGCCAACATCCAGCAAAGCACCGCCCCCCATTTCCGGTCTCAAACGGACGTTTGGCGGATCGCCCCATTCCGTGTCGGACATCCGGAAACAAAAGGCGGATCTGACCAACCGCGGTAGGCCGATTGCGCCTTCCACCACCAGCTGTTTGATTCGCTGACTGCGCGGATGAAAGCGATACATAAAGGCTTCCATCAGCAGCCGCCCGCTGCGTTTGGCAACTGCGACCATCTCGCTGGCTTCCTTGGCATTGCAGGCCAGGGGCTTTTCACACAAAACATGTTTGCCGGCCTCAAGCGCCTTTATCGTCCAAGGGTGGTGAAGGTGGTTGGGCAGCGGAATATATACAAGATCCACTTGCGGGTCAACCAGCAGGGCTTCATAATCGTCGTAGACCTGATCGATTTGATGCTCAGCTGCCAGAGGGGCCGCCTCTGCCGGCAAACGTGTGGCCAGTGCGTAAATTTCACCATTGCATGATTTGCCGATAGCCGGAATCACACACTTGCGGGCAATGTTGGCATTGCCCATTATGCCCCATTTAACCGCTTCAGTCATGCAGTGTCTCCAGACTTCCGCCATTGGCGGCCGATCTGGCTGCAGCCTCAAGGATGGCCACCACCTTTACAGAATGCGCCAGCGGAGCTGCAATGGGTTCGCCGAGCAGCAGGTGATCGGCAATGTTTTGGTGGAAAAGAAAATGCTGGCGCTCGGGCACCGCCAGATTCTGGGCGATTATCTGGCCCGAGGAATGGCGCCGGTGTAAAATTAAATCCGGCGGCATTTCAGTGGCCGGTATATCAAGCTGTTCAAAATAAACCAGGGGATCAGGCGTATATTCAACCACATCTTTCCAGTGACCGCTGATCGCGCCCTGAGTTCCCAGCAAGTACCATTTGGGTTTGCGCACAGCAGCAATATCTGAATGCATAAACTCCGCTTCCTGACCGCCTGCAAAGCGGAGCAGAATACGTTCCTGATCCGCATTGGTTACGTCGTGCCAGACACGTTTGTGACGATGACACATCACCGATTGGACGCGCTCTGGCATCAGACTGACGATCCAATCCAGATAGTGCGCTCCCCAGTCGTATGTCAGTCCGCCGGAGATCTTATCATGGGAATGCCAATACCCGCAGGGATGATGATAACCGCCCACAAAGGTTTCTATGAAATACAGCTCCCCGATCAATTCTTCTCTCAATGCCTGTTTGATCGCCAGATAATCGACATCCCAGCGTCGGTTTTGATGACAGCTTAAATGGACGCCTTGTTTTTCTGCCATGTCAATCATGGCATCGGTTTCTCGTTGTGATATTGCCAGAGGTTTTTCACAAACCACATGTTTGCCGGCCGCCATCATCTGGATGGCAAGCTCCGCATGGGTACTGGGAGGGGTGGCAATAATCACCAAATCAATGTCATTATCCGCTGCAAATTCATCAGTGCTTGTATACGTCTGTAATTGTGTAAAATCCTGCCGAGCCTGGTCTAACCGCTCAAGATTTAGATCGCAGGCCGCCCGCAAATCCAATCCACTGGTTACCTTGGCGCCCTGGCCATGGATTTGACCCACCGACGGGGCGTAACCCAACAAACCGATTCCTAAAGTTTGACCGTTATGACGTCTCCCCGCCAAGTCGCGAATGAGGCGATAGAGGATTTGCTGAAAGACCGGGTTGCGGTAGTCCTGCAGGGAGGTACAGGCAACTTTGCCTTTCCCGGCAGTGCGTGCAACCAGCATCGCATGGTGCGCGTAATGCCAGTCGGCGTATAAAATCATCTCCGTATCATCTGCAGACGGTCTTAATGGCTGGTAGACACCCTGGAGGTATACCGCATCAGGAAGACGTTGAGCCAGCACATGGTTCGGGTCATCGAATAATATCCGCAATTCAGCGACCGGCCCTATTTTATCGGGTCGGACGCCAAAAATCTCAGGCAGCGGCTCAGTGGACCGGTGCACCAGCCCCAGCCATCCACCGCCGGCATTCACGTATTGCTCAAGCGGGTGGTTATTTTGATTGTGCTCTGAGCTTTGAGCTGTAATGACCACATCAAAGGGACTCAGGTCGGCCGGGATGTCGGAGCTGATATTCAGAGACACATGCGGCATGGATTGCAAATATTCTAAAAAGGAAGCCAGATCGGTCTTTTCTTGTCTGACAATCGCTAATACAGATAATGAAGGATGTTTAAACATAATCGCCAATCTATGCTTTTGTAATGGTAAATATTTATGTTGCTGGTGTTTTGCTGCTGGATGATAATTAGATGTCAGTGTTCAGGTGTCAAGTGTCAGTAAAAACAAGACTGAAGCAGAACTTACAAAAAACAAAGTGACCGTAGTGGTAACAAGGTTGAAAGGACTCAAAATTCTCTACCTATGGCCTGAAACCTGACACCTGACACCTGCAACCTTTACTTACGACAACAACCGCCAGCGAGACCCCTTTTTGTCGTCTTCGATAACGATGTTTACTTTTTGCAAGCAGTCCCGAATGGTATCTGCTTCTTCAAACTGTTTGCGCCTTCTGAATGTTTCTCTGGCCACCAGTAGTTGTTCAACCACTGGCGTCAGGCAATCTATCTGGCTGCGCGGCAAGGTCGCCAGCCGGGTCCCCAGAACGGCAATGCGCTCTCTGAGCGTATCGCGTGCCTGAATAATCGATTCCTCATTTTCGACACTCTGCTGTGCCTGCCAGATAATACGGTCCAGCTCAAGCAGAGCGTTGGTAGCTTTCTGCGCGTCATGGGCATCGAGGCCGCTGTTAAACTCATTTTCCAGCTGATGAATTTGATCCCAGAAGTCATCACCGCTGGCCGTATCTGTTACTACGGCGTCATTTGGTGTTGAAGGGGGATGCTCCCAGAGTTGCCCAAAGTCCGAACCCCGCAGTAGGTCGAGCGAAAAGCGGCGACCACTTTCAAAAACGGCCTGTTGCCCTGCCCGCTGGAGAGTGACCTGACCGATGCCCTTGATGATCGCTTGATCGCTTTCAAAGTCAAGGATACAGGCCGTGTGCTCATCCAAACCGAAAACTGCAACATCCTGCGGTAAAGATGCGATCAATTGCTCAAAACGCGGTTGTCCCATAAAACAAAACCGCGTGTCATGATTGCCCCCTTCTGCATTGTTCCAATGCGGTACCACCACCAGGTTAAAGCCAAAGTCCTTCAGTAGGTCCATTCCGTCAACCCAGTGCAATTCCTGGCCGACCTTGTATATTTCATAAACCGGAAGCGTGAAGCGACCAACGGTCAGAGCAGCTGCGCTGGCGGCTACTAAACATCCACCGCCCTTGACGAGGTCGGTCAGGATTTTGGGAATAGCGGATGGTATCCACTGCCGAACCGCATAAGTCGGACTGCCGGGGCCAATCAAAACATAATCAGCATCTCGCAGTGTTTGATAGGCTTGCTCAGCGTCAAATGGGGAAATGGAATCATTGGATTTAAACGACGCAATTTTGAGGGCTTGCTGAATATGAGAACGGAAGTAATCCTGGGCTTTTTCAGAAATTTGATCAACATTAAGCTGAAAACCCGCCGGCGTGTCCAAAAAAACCGCGCTAGGCGCACCTGCCAGACGCTTCAGCAATTCCTTATGAACTTCAACCATGGTGGCGGTCAGCTCACCGGACCCCATCAATACGATCATGCCTTTACCAGACGGCATGGCAAAACCTTTCAAATTGGATCATTTTTAACAGTGGGCTATAAAGAAAAGGATAGAAATTTAATTACAGTCCTGTCCCCTCAAAGCACGTGTCTTTCCTATACAAAATTATAATGTAATATAAGAAATAATTTATGTTAATCAAACAGTATTTTTTTTCTGAATCACTTTCGATCTCAAAAATAGATTTGCACATCATTGTAAATATTGCGTTAAGTGACAGGTGAAACGCGATGGATTGGAGCGGTTTTGCTGTAACGATTGATCCTTATGCGGTTTCGCTATTGAATTTGTTACGAAAATTAAAGAAGCCAAAAAGCAGAAAGGGTTACAGCTTCTGCTGCAACCCTTTGATTTCATGGTAGGCACGGTGAGATTTGAACTCACGACCTCTACCGTGTCAGGGTAGCGCTCTCCCCCTGAGCTACGTGCCTTAAAATTTTATTGTCACCTAACATTGGTGCAGTATGGTGTCAAGAGCTAATCAGTTGGTCCTTTTTTAGCCTGAAACCAGCGTAATTTTAAGGTTTTGATTGCTGATCTCGTAGATGTTAATACCGAAATTCTCAAAATTCTGCCGCATCAGGGCTTCAGCCAGCTCCTCGGCTTTGCCTTTATAATCAACGATCAGAGTTGTCTCATTGGGCTTGATTTCTTTTACCCGAATTCCTTCGACACCGGAAACGCTGCTCAATGCACGACGAAATTTTACGAAATGAGCCAGATTCCCCGTCCCTTCCACAAAAACCTCCACCTGGGAGGGTCGCTCGGCCAAACGGCGCCAGGCAGCGTCCAATTGAGTGGCCAGGTCATCGCCGGCCAGGGTGGCGACCATGGTAAGGGCTTCTCTGCCACCCACAGCCTCATTGATGTTGGCGGTCACCGATGTTCGCGAAATGTTAAGCAGCTCTTCACCATTTTGGGTCCGCAAAACGCGCGCCTGCAGTATGGCTTTAAACGACTTTAAATCATCGCCCATGATACTGGCCGTTGGGCTGGCAACAGAAGAGCCCATGATAATCAAATCGGCCTGCAAACGGGTACCAATGTTAATGGCGGCTTCATCGGTTAATACCGGTGTCAGACCGTCACCGAGACCAGTCGTTTTTCCGATGCCCACACCGCGATGATTGACAATTGGAAAACCCCTGGTTTTTAAGATATCTGCCATGGTTTCTTCGCTAATTGCCTCAAAGCCCCCCATTTGTTTTCCCCACCAGTATCGCGGTGCATCCTCCTGAAGATTCTGTTCTGATATAAAGAAAAGGATTGCTGGCAGATCGACTTTGGTTCTCAAAATATCCGCATTTGACAGCTGTTTGGCAATTTTTTTGCCCGCCACCCGGGCTTTGACCAGGACGCGATAGTTCTTATCAGACTCTGTTTCGGTCAACACTTTGTAATCCAGGACAAAGGCATTGGGCTTTGCGAAAATGATTTGATTCACCTCTGGGAAATACTCAATCAGCGAATTCACCTCAAGCACTTCTTTGGTCATCAAGGCAACGGCTGCCACCAGGCCCTCAGATATGGCAGCTTCCCGGGCAGCCTGGATATTGCCGCCTTGAATTACGCTCGTTCCGACAACCACAAAGGTTTTATTCTGCACCTTCTTCTGAGCGTAGGCCGCAACAGAAAATGACAGCATCAGGACCATCGCACTTGCAACAACCCGCCGGTACCATTTGAAGGACATCCTGAACATTTTAAGGCTCCCGTTTCATCAATTGAATAGTGGTAATATCCCTTAATTGAATTTTAAAATAAATTCAAGATTTAAACCATCGATTTGAAGCGCAATTCACAAACACCAAAATTTTCTGAGCATGAATTTAACGATTTTAGGATATATTACGGGGTTTCACGTCTATTTTTGTAATAATGATGGGGTTCAAAAGGCAGATTACAATGCGGTTTCGTGGTTATATAAAACGTAAAACTGGCTTCAAAACGATATGCTTTAAGAATATTTAGTTTCCATCCATAAATGAGATAGTTTTTCGATGAGCTCGGCCGCACAAGTTTTTTTGCCTTCGGCGTACTTGAAGTACGTCGAAGGCAGAAAAACGCGGAGAACACAGCTCATCGGAAAAATAGCCATTTAGGGGTGGAAACTACAGGTGGCGGGCAAGCGAGTAGTCCGCAATATCAAACAATGAATTCTTGTATCTCGAATCTTCAAATAGCGCCAGGGCTTCTTTGGCCTTATCAATGTACAGCGAGGCTGTTTCTACCGTGTAGTCGATCCCGTTATTTTTGTGCAAAAGTGTCACCAGGGTCTTAAATTCATCGATCGTAAAATCTTCATTTTGTATGATGTTAACCATCTGATCATGCTCAGAAGGATCGGCCTCTTTTAAAGCCTGTATGATGGGCAGGGTCAGCTTGCCCTCTCTGAGATCGGCCCCGACCTCTTTGCCCAAAGCTGCCGTATCCTTGGTATAATCGAATAAATCGTCCACCATCTGAAAAGCCAATCCAAGATTGAAGCCGTATTCTGACAGCGCTTGTTCTTCTTCAGGGGATGCTTCAGCGATGACCGCACTTACCTTGCAGGCGGCCTCAAAAAGAACGGCGGTTTTACGACGGATCACCTCCATATATTCATCCTCGGTCAGAGAGACATCACCCTTGCGCATCAATTGGTGGACTTCGCCGGTGGACATGTGCTCGGTTAGATCGGCAACGATGCGCATAACTTCTATTTTTCCGGAATCCGCACATATGGACAACGCACGTGAAAGCAGGAAATCACCCACTAATATGGTAATCGCATTACCATATACCGAATGGGCGACGGTTTTGCCGCGTCGCAGAGCTGCATCGTCAATGACGTCATCGTGCAGAAGCGTAGCGGCATGCAGGTATTCCATCGCTGAAGCAACGTTTTTGGCGTATGTTTCTTTATAGCCACAAATTTTAGCAGCAAGAACCAGCAGCAAAGGCCGCAGCCGCTTACCACCGGCAAACAGAATATGATGGGCGACTTCAGACACTAGATCCAGGTAAGGTTTTAAATTCTCTGCCAACTGCGTTTCAATTTCAGTCAGGTCTTGTTTGTTTTCCGCCAGAATCCGCTTCTTGAGGTCTTTCATATGGCATCTCCTATGAGGTCATATTCCATTGCATCGCTTACCTTGATTTTTGAAAATGATCCAATGGCCGGATCCGGCTGATCAGGACCAAATTTAACGTAAGTCATACCATCGACTTCAGGAGCCTGAAAGGGCGCACGTCCGGCATATAATCTATTCTCCACAGACTCTTCGACTAAAACCGACAGTGTTTGACCAATATATTGTTGATACTTTTGAGCCGAGATATCCAGCTGACTGGACATCAGCTGATCATAGCGCTCCTGAGCCACTTCAGCCGGAACGTGGCCAGGCAAACGGTGCGATTGAAGATCCTCAGAATCGGAATACAAAAAAACACCCAGATGATCAAACTGTGTGCTTTCAATGAAACGCAGCAGGGTTTTAAAATCCTTTTCACTTTCCCCGGGAAACCCAACGATAAGGGTTGTCCTCAGCGAGGCGCCTGGCACTTCTTTACGAATTTTATCAAAAAGCCGTTGGAGGTCATCCTGATTGTAATTACGGCCCATCCTTTTTAAAATGGGCCTGCTGACATGCTGAATTGGGATGTCGAAGTAAGAGCATATATTGGGATACGATGCAACAGTTTTAATGAAAGCATCATCAATGCTTTCCGGATGCCCGTAAAGTACACGGATCCAGGCTTCGGGACCGGCTGCCGTTTTTACAGGCAGGCTGGCCAAGTCTTCGACCAACTGACTTAAAGAAGCCGTCGGTTGTAAATCCTTACCGTAAGATGTTGTGTCCTGCGCCACAAGAACCAATTCCTTGACACCGTCTGCAAACAATGCCTGCGCTTCGGAAATAACTTCTTGCGGCGGCCGACTTCGTTTTTTGCCGCGCAATTTGGGGATAATGCAATAGGTACAATGCTGACTGCAACCCTCGGCAACCTTAAGGTAGGCCATGTGTGAAGTACTCAGCGCCCGGGGCGCATTTTTATCCTGGGGTGAAATGGTTACCGGATCGGGCAGCAAACATCCACTGGAAATAGTTGACCCTTCTAAGGCTTCAACTATACGGTCAAAAGCCCCAGTACCGATAAAAGCGTCCACTTCGGGTAGCTGATCGACAATTTGATCGCGGTAGCGCTCCGGCAGGCAACCGGCAACAACCAGCCTTTGACACTTGCCGGATTGTTTGTAATGAGCCAGCTCCAGGATCATTTCGATACTTTCATCGGCGGCATCTTCGATGAAACTGCAAGTGTTGACCACAATGGCGTCTGCATCTTCGGGATCTTCAACAATTGCCCAGCCGGCCTTTTTAATACGACCGAGCATAATTTCGCTGTCCACCTGATTTCTGGCACATCCAAGACTGAGTAAGAAAAGGTTCATTATTCTTATCAATTAACTATTACGATATGATGCATGTGCAGGGACACATTGTTCAAAAGGTAGTGATACGGTCCAATTTAGTGAAAAAGTAGGTATTTATCAGGGGTTGTCAATGCAGCCTGTGGACTGATGTTTGTGGGTTGAAAAGCTATAGGCCTACGGATCAGGTTTATGGGTGATGCATGGGGGTTGGCCGGGTTTTTAACCAATACATGAATTTTTCGAGCCTCACGATGAACACAGGTAATGCACCTCCACGAATGTTGCTTTAAATGCCTGAAATAATCTAAAAAGTCCTTGACAATATATCTATATTACAACATTGTAGCCTTAATACCGTAAAATGCCACTATGTCGAATTCAAGAGAACCAATAAACTTAATCCCCTGAAATGCGAATGGAAGTATTTGGAGTGGGTTATGAATCACTGGTTCCCAATTATGACGGTACAAAGCCTCTGCGGGGTCTAGCCAACCTCAGTGGAGGCTTTTTTGTTTAGGCGCCGTAAAACCGTCCTGTGCGCAACTCAGAAGCGGGAAAAAGCGGTTTAAGCAAACCACCCCCTTGTGAGATTTCAAGCGTAACTACATCCGATAGAAGATTGCCAAATCGCCAGCTCTTGCTGAGTACCTGAATTTTGCACGAGTCGGAGGCTTTCATATGCAAGGCATTTCATGCAAAATTTAGGCAGTATACTCTGGAGCCATCTCTAATCGTTAAGGGCATCATCTAGTACCCCCTTAGGTTAGGATGAACAGGTTACCGAACACCGATACACGACACTCTATCAAGCCATAGATTTGTTGGGATCAAATTCAAGCCGGGGGGATTCAAGGTGCTCCAAAAAAGGAGGCAGGTAATGAAACGTATGTTTTCATGTTGGCTTAGCGTTATCCTATGTTTAAGCTGCATGATCGTGTTGCTCGTTCCCTGCGCTTCAATTGCCGCAAGTTGCGAGCAATGGGTCGCCAAAGCAGTCTCTGTACAAGGAAGTGTGGAGGCACGCAAGGTTGGCGAAACGCAATGGCAAAAGGTCGAATTAAATGACACCTTCTGCCCGGGTGATAAAATTCGCGTCAATGACAGAAGCCGCGCTGGTCTTTCTTTGGTGAATCAGCCTCTGCTGCGTCTGGATCAAAACACAACCATCACCCTTGGCGGAATAAAGCAGAAGAAAACATCGGTTGTCGAGCTGGCCAAGGGCGCTGTCCATTTTTTCAGCCGCATTCGCCGCAATCTTGAAGTCATAACCGGATTTGTAAATGCCGGTGTGGAAGGAACAGAAGGATTTATCAGGGTCGAGACAGACAGAACCTTCATATCCATTTTTGAAGGCCAGGTACTGGCTTCAAACACCGCCGGTAGCCTCACGCTAACCAGCGGTCAATCGGCTGTGGCCGAAGCAGGCAAAGCCCCGGTGCTGCGGGTTGTGGTGCGACCCCGGGATGCTGTCCATTGGGCCCTATATTACCTGCCGGTCTTGTTTGTGTCTCCCGGCACAGCCCCGAAAGAAAATCCGGCTGACCCACGCTTTTTGGCCTATCGCGCCTCACAACTGCTGGCGGTGGGCCGCGTGGACGATGCCAACACTGATATCCAGCGCGCCCTTAGTTTAGACCCGGGGTTCAGCGATGCGCATGCCCTTCAAGCCATTATATTCGTCGTGCAAAATGAAAGAGACAAAGCTTCTATTTCTGCTCAAAAAGCCGTCGATACGGACCCAAGCTCAGCCACGGCCCGCATCGCCATGTCTTATGCCCTGCAGGCCAGCTTTGATCTTGAGGGCGCTCGTGCCAGTATCGAAGAGGCGCTGAAGCTGGATCCGAGGAATGCGCTGGCATGGGCGCGCCTGGCGGAGCTGTGGTCATCATTTGGCAGACTGGGCAAGGCCCTGGAAGCGGCCAAAAAGGCCGTTGATTTAGAGCCGAACCTTTCGCGTACACAGATGGTTTTGGGCTTTGCTTATCTGACCCAGGTGCGAACCACCGCATCGCGCGAAGCCTTTGAAAAAGCCATCGCGCTTGATCAGGCCGACCCGCTGGCGAGACTGGGACTGGGTCTGGCCATCATCCGGGATGGGGATCTGACTGCCGGCGGCCGGCAGATTGAAATTGCCGCCAGCCTCGATCCCAACAATTCATTGGTCAGAAGTTACCTGGGCAAGGTATACTTTGAAAAGAAGAACATCGGATTGGATGAGCGCGAGTTCGCCATCGCCAAGGAGCTTGATCCCAACGACCCCACCCCCTGGTTTTACGATGCCATTGCCAAGCAGACCACCAACCGCCCGGTTGAGGCCCTGAAGAATCTGCAAAAGGCCAGAGCACTTAACGATAACCGTGCCGTTTACCGTTCCAGGCTCCTGCTCGATTCGGATTTAGCAGCTCGCAGCGCCGCACTGGCACGAATCTACAGTGACTTGGGTTTCCAGGAGCGTGCTCTATTTGAAGGCTGGACGGCGGTTAACACCGATCCAACCAACTTTTCGGCGCACCGGTTTCTCGCTGATTCTTACTCCATTCGACCCCGTCATGAGATTGCGAGGGTCAGCGAGCTGCTCCAATCCCAGCTGCTGCAGCCCCTCAACATCACCCCTGTTCAGCCCCGCCTGGGCGAAAGCAACCAGTTTCTGATCAGCGCCAGCGGCCCTGAAACGCTTGCGTTCAACGAGTTTAATCCCATTTTCAACCGCAATCGCATTGCCGCTCAGGGTGCCGGACTGGTCGGTGAAAATGAAACATCTGGCGGGGAAGGCGTGGTTTCCGGCATCTACAAAAAATTTTCCTTCAGCAGCGGTTATACCTACTTTGATACCGACGGTTGGCGGAAAAACGCCGACCAAACAGATAAAATTGCCAATGCTTTCGGCCAACTGCAACTTTCTTATAAAACAAGCATTCAGGCTGAATACCGTTACCGGGATACCGAAAGCGGCGATCTTCAGCTGAGGTTCTTTGAGGATGACTTTCTGCCAAACAAAGATGAAAATAACGAAAGCAAATTGATCCGGGCAGGCTTTCGACATGCTTTTTCGCCGGCCAATGTTCTCATTGGCAATTTTGCGTACCAGGATGTGGACCGCAATATAAAAGACAGTCCCGTACCGGTATTCGTACCGCTGGCAAAAATTGACGGCGATGATGATGCCTATAGCTATGAATTACAACATCTGTTCCGCTCCAAATTTATCAACATTGTGACGGGCGCAGGGTATTTTGATATCGATGCACAAGATACCATTACAGAAGAGGTATTTTTTGATCCCCCAGGTGTGACTGTGCGGGACGTAACAGAAGATGACCTCGATGTCCATCACGCTAATCTTTATCTGTATTCCTATATCAAGCTGCCTGTCAATCTGGCACTGACCGTCGGCGCCAGTGGTGATTTCTTCGATCCTGATAGTGATGCCGAAGATGATACCAATCAATTTAACCCCAAGTTTGGAATTACCTGGAATCCTTTTACAAATACCACGCTACGGGCTGCGGCATTCAGAACGTTGAAAAGAACGCTGATTACCGACCAGACGCTTGAGCCGACCCAGGTCGCCGGATTCAACCAGTTCTTTGACGATAATAATGCAACCGATGCCTGGCGCTATGGGGGCGCAATCGATCAAAAATTTTCAGAAAGTTTATTTGCAGGGGCAGAGTATACGTATAGGGATCTGGACACACCGTTTTTTAGCGACACGGTGGAGGAAGCCAACTGGGAAGAAAAGATTTTCCGCGCCTATCTTTTCTGGACACCGCATGAATGGCTTGCGCTTAGCGCTGAATATCTATATGAAGATTTCGACCGAGATGAAGATAACGCGGAAGGCGCCAAAGACCTCGAGACCCATTATCTTCCCCTGGGGATTAATTTTTTTCACCCCAGTGGGTTGAGTGTCTCACTCAAAGGCACCTATATCGATCAGGACGGCAAATTTGAGCGGCAAGGAGCGGCTGCAACCGGCGAATTTGAAAATGGTGATGATAATTTCTGGTTATTCGATGCCGCCATCCGCTATCGCTTACCCAAACGGTATGGTTTTATAACGGTCGGCGCGACAAATTTATTTGACGAAGATTTCGAGCATTTCGATACTGACGTCGATAACCCCCGAATACAACCGGATAGAACTATCTTCGGTAGAGTCACACTCGCTTTTCCATGAAAATCGGAACTGCATTTATGTTTGAAGGAAAGGAATGTGGCTAAAACCGTTTACAACTATAGCTTAAGACAGCATTTAGCAATCCATTAAGCCATTTTTCTAAAAAACTTTAAGGCGAATATCGAAAGGAGGATAAAATGCTAAAAAGAAGATCCATGATATTTTACGTGCTGTTAATCGCTGCTTTGGGCTGCACGCATGCATCGAATAGGGTTGAAGCAGAAGAACCACCAATTAAAATAAAATTGCTTCCAGGCGATAATACTGTAGAATGTAAATTTTTAAAAAAAGATCCCCCTACGTACATTGAAATTATAAGAGGAGGAAATTTGTGCGCTGATAGGGTATTCCATCGGATCACTAAAGATTGCTCGGATGAGAAGTATAAGGAACCTATTAAACCAGTTGAAGAAGGAAAAATCCCTATTCCCAAAACCGCATCGGGTACTGGAAATCAATACTGTCCAGAAGCTATTGTGCATTATGAAAATAGTCCATACTGCTTTCAGTATACCTCTGGAGGACGTACACGCTATATACCGCGAGGCTGAAATAATTAATAATTCAACAGCGGTCTGCTGTTAATCCAAAAATCAAAACTTCTAATCTATACTGATCAAATTAAAGGCAAGGCCATCTCCGGCCTTGCCTTTTTAACGTGCCTACTGTCAATTTGCATTTACGTGTGGGCTCTAAAAACAGATCCGGCGACACCTGCCGCCTGAATAATAATAGACTCACCCGGGGCTTGAATGACTATGAAATATAGCTCCGACGTACTTTAAATTACCTAAACCATTTAACCGTTCTTCTATCTCGGCGGGACTGATATCCGGCTTATCTAAATCAGGTACCGGTTGGTTATCACCTTGTACATATTCCACCTTACCATCTTTTGCTTTCAATTTGATTTTCATTTTTTTTGCTTTAAATTCTTCTCTTCCCATTTCTTCACCTCCTTGCTTTAAAACAAAAATTTTATGAAAACTGGCCTCCCATAATCAAAAAAAACCCGATATAGCCCGTTCACCTCCTTTCACCGCATTCATTTCATGACGTTGGCAAAAAAGCAAGTCTTATAGTTTGGGGCAAAAAATTGGGATTTTATCCACAAGCTCAAACCCGAAGCAAGGCAGCTTCTTAGATGGCCATGCTTGACACCCAGGGTCCCTTCAGCCTATATTTATTTTCATTGAAATGGAATGCCATCCACATTTTATGAATTTCAAACGTTTCCAACACTGCAGGCTATGATACTGTCTTGACAGGATTTTCCTTTAGTTTTTCTTTTTACGACATCGCTCAGAAAACGGGAGTCGTTTCATTATGTCCCGCCTATTTAAAGCGCTGATCCTAGGTCTTATCATTGGCGTCGTGGGGCTTTTGATCAGCCCTTTTCGCTTCGCTCTCGATCTTGAGGAAAATACAGGTCTGGGCTTGTTATTCAAATTAAGGGGCACCCGGCCGGCACCATCTGATGTTGTCATCGTCAGCATCGAAAAAGACTCTTCTGAACATCTGGGCTTGCCCAATAACCCCGATAAATGGCCGCGCTCCCTGCATGCCCGTTTAGTTGAAAATTTGGTTAAAGCGGGCGCTGAGGTGATTGCCTTTGACTTGCATTTCATTGAACCGCGCTCCGCAGAAGATGATCTTTTATTCGCCGAGGCGATCAAACAGGCGCAAAATGTTTTACTGGCGGAACCGCTCATCGCCAAGGAAGTGCCTTTGTCCAGCCAGGGTGGGTCTGGTACAGACGCCCATCGTATCGTCAAAATTGTGAAACCGGTCGCTCTTTTTTCAAAATCTGCCGCTGCTACAGCGCCTTTTTCTTTGCCCAGAATACCGTTTAAAGTAAACCGGTATTGGGCTTTCCAGACGGAAGCCGGAGATTCGCCCACATTGCCGATCATTGCCTTCCAGTTTTTCACCTTACCGGTGTATGAAAAGTTTATCCAACTGATTGAATCTGTGTCCCCCGATCAGGCGTCCATGCTTCCAAAAGACAGTGATAGCGCCATTTTAGCCAGAGGCCCAAAAAGATTAATCAGAGACATCAGGGAAATATTTGAAAGCGATCCGATGATGGCTGTAAAAATGCTCGCACAATTAGAGCGATCGCAGGCAGATGAAAGAACCCATCGATGGCTTAAATCCCTCATAAAGATGTATGCTGCACCCAATAGCCGCTACATTAATTATTATGGCCCGCCTCGCACCATGACCACCCTACCCTATCATCAGGCCCTGCAACTGAGTGCCGAAAAAGAACAGATGGATCTTAATGGCAAGGTGGTGTTTGTAGGGCTCTCGGAGATCCTGCTGGCCGATAGAAAAGACAGCTTCTATACGGTTTTTTCGCAGGCCAACGGCATATTTATCAGTGGCGTCGAAATTGCCGCAACAGCATTTGCCAATATTCTCGAAGATAGTCCTGTACGACCGATCCCCTTGGGTGTCCATATTACATTTATTTTTCTATGGGGCGTTCTGATGGGCGTCATCTGCCGTATTTCTTCGTTAAAAATAGGGGCTTTGGGAACTATGGGGTTAAGCATTCTTTACCTTATTGTGGCCGTTTTTGTGTTTAAAACCAGTGGCAAGTGGGTTCCAATCGTGATCCCGTTATTTTTCCAGGCCCCTCTGGCATTTATCGGCGCGGTTTCCATTGAGCATGCCAGTCTTTTCAAAGAGGCCCTGATAAAACTGCGTATGGAAAAGGATCTGTCAGTGGCACGCGATGTTCAGATGAGCATGCTGCCGACCACCTGCCCGCAGATAGAAGGGTTTCGGATTGCTGCCAGCTCAACCCCCGCCAGAGAGGTGGGCGGAGATTTTTATGATTTCATGGTAATGGGCCAGGATAACACCGGTGTGATCATTGGTGATGTGACCGGAAAAAGTGTCTCGGGTGCCTTGATCATGTCGGCTTCGCGCAGCGTCTTCCGAATTTTATCTGAAGAAGAACAGCTGTCGGTGCGTGAAAGCATGATGCGCGCCAACCGGAGATTAAAAAAAGATGTCAAGTCCGGAATGTTTGTGGCATTGCTGTTTGCGGTTTTAAATTCAGCTGACCGGAAGCTGACCCTCTGCAATGCCGGGCAAACCCAGCCAATATATTTTTGCGCACAAACCGGTAAAACCAAACTATTGGGGTCTGAAGGCGATACCTTCCCGCTGGGCATTATGGCAGATGTGGACTATCGGGAAACCCAGTTGCAGCTTTCGCCGGGCGACCGCCTGTTGTTTTACACCGATGGTGTGGTCGAGGCCATGAATGATAAGGAAGAAATTTTTGGGTTTCAAAGACTGATAGATGTGGTCCAGGGGGCAGCATTTATGGATGCGGATTCACTCCTGAAAGATGTTCTCAACAAGGTGCAGGCATTTACGGGCAAAGCAGCCCAGCATGACGACCAGACAATGATCGCGATCAGTGTCGAATAATGAATCGCGAACCCAATTTCATTTTTTTGACAGATCCAGTTAAATGCCGACCTGGTTTCCTGCACGTAAACCCAGCAAGTAAGGTGCGTTATAAAAGCCCTCGCAATGAGATCTTCTCGGCGTGCTGTGTTTGTTCAACCGTCAAACGCTGGCCTTAGCTGTTTTGAATTCATACCTGGAAAATCTGGATTTCTTTGGAAAGGTTCTTCAATTTGAAGCTGCCTAGCGGGGTTAAGGTGAATTGATCCTTAATACGTTCAGCTGTGGATCCAGACAGAAAGATTTTGCCATGGGTGGCCTGGGCGCCGATTCTGGCCGCCACGTTTGTCACCAGTCCCCGGGCAGTATAGGTCCAGCGTGACCCGGTGTAGCTCTCAAATTTAGCCGCTCCCACCAGAGCCCTCCCGGAATTAATGCCCATATTGATCGTCAGCGGTTCCGAAAGCGCTTTGAATTCGCTCTTGATGCGGGCGGCTTCTTCTCGGATCTTCAGTGCCGTTTGCACCGCCTCTATTGCATTGGTCTGTTTGTCTTCATTGAGAAAAAGGACCATCAATCCGTCGCCGGCGGTTTCATTGACATCACCGTTGTTGGCAAAAATCGCATCCATAAAGGCCGAGAAACAATTTTCGATCACCTTATTGACTTCAGCACCCTGAAGCTGCTCGCACATTTTGGTGTAGCCCTCAATATCCAAAAAAAGCACCGAAACGTCCTGCTCTTTGCTCTCCGGGATGACGCCGTCCGGGGATTTTTCAATCAGCCGGCTGACCGTATTGGGGACAAATTTGCTCAATTGCACTTTGACGTCTTCCAAAATTTCAACTTTGCGCAGCGCTTTTTTTAAGTCATTCAGGGCTTCTTCGAGCTGTTCATTTTTGGCCACCAGCTCTTCATTCAATTCGCTGATCTCTTCAAATGATCGAGCATTTTTCAAGGCAATAGCCAGATTGTTGACCAGCGTATCCAGTAATTCCTTATCATCGTCATTAAACGGTTCTTTAATCAATTTGGCGCCCAGACCCAAAAAGGCAATACATCCGTATTCAACCCTGATGGGCATTGAAAAACCCATGCTGTTGTCACAGAGATTGGCATTTGCCAGACTCTTTCCGCCATCTGTCCAGACCGCCATGCCTTTGCGGGCAAGGAGCTCAATGACTTTTTTCCGCAGAGCAGCCACATCGCCTTCCTGCATGCCGATGGAAACCAGCTGCCCAATGCTTTGAGAAGGTGCATCCAGCAGGATAATAAAGCCTTCCATTAAACCGAAATTGCCCATGGTCATCAACAAGAAGTTGCGCAGAATCGTCTCGGATTGAACACTACCGTATATATCCTTGCTGACATCGTATAGGGTTTTGAGGTGAAAAACCCGCCGATCCAGCTCGGATTGGACGTTTTCGGCATCCCGTAAACAGGCCTTGAGTTTTTCTATTTCTTCTGAATTGCTCATAATCATACATTTCGTTTTCCACCGCCCGCTACGCTCGAGGCGCAGAGTTCGCAGAGAGATTATTTTTCATTTGTCGCTGAGAGGGCGACAAATGAAAATCCTCAGCCGCTTCGCGGCGGGATAATTATTCAAAGAACAAGCCTATGCATTATTGGCAGCATCTTGCTTTTACTGCTAGATGTAAAATAGATTTGCCCGTGCCCGAAGGGCTTGGGTTTATTTCTTTTCGGCGTCCCTGCCAGGCCATAGCTGAAAG
>JASJAN010000012.1 GCA_030066985.1 Desulfobacterales bacterium | reverse complement strand
TAGGGCAAAATGGGTATCAGAGGCTTTGATTTATGTCAAATTGGAGGTTATCTCACTGGTTGCTTTTTCTGGATGGGTTTTTCACCACGAAGCACACAAAGGGGCACGAAGTTGTGTATAATGTATTCCGCGACCGTCTGAAGATGGGCCAAAGCTGCAAAGCCGCTAAAAGCTTATTTTATCTTAAGAATTTTTTGTGAGCTTAGCGCCCCACGCCCGCCATGCGAGCAAGGCGAGGCGGGCGGGTTTGTATGAGAAGTTTTTTTCGGCTTTTTCAAACTTAATTGAGCGATTGTCGAGGTTGCTGCAACTACACGGCAGATGGCGTTCCGCTATAGTAATACTATGCGGGACGACATCTAACACAGTAGATGCAGTAAGATCGGCAAGCCCCCTTAGGGTTTCAAATTAAAAATATTAAATCGATAGAATTCCTTTAAAAAACGTATTCTCTATATTTTTAATTTGAAACGCTCAATTTAGTCGGTTTTGTGAAGTTCGGTGGCACACACCACGCCGATGCCGGCGCGGGTCAGGGCGTCGGCGGTCAGATTCGTGGAGCGGTGCTTTTCGATATAATTTTGTTCGAGGGCCGGCATCAATCCCTGGGCTTCGACGTCGCTTTTGGCCATAAAATAATCCAGAATGTCGGATGGATGGTCCAGCTTCTGCTCGATTTCGACTTCACCGCCTTCATGTTTGGCCGATATGTTGGGCACTTCCTGCGCAATTTCAACCAGCTCGTCTCTGCGGTTATACGGCTGGCGCACAATGGACTTCCAGGTTTCGGTGATATGATGCTCGAAGCGCACGACATCCTCCAGACCCAGGGCCTTGCGAATGGCGTCGGCCTTGCGGATGGTGTCGTTGTTGGCTGAATTGGACAGGTTGAATCCGATCAAAGAGGTGGTGCCGTCCTCGCGTGAAAACAGCCGGGCGGTGGTCAGAGTCCACAGGATTGAAAAAGGATTGTCATTGCCCATAAAGACCGAAATCTTAAATTCATTGTTGACCCCCAGCTTGTGCAGCAAATATCCCACCAGCACGGTACCCGGGTTGATGTTGAGCACCTGCTGTACACCATAGGTGGTGTAAAATTTAAGATATTCCTGGACCCATTTGATGGGATATTCGTTGGGCTGTCCCACACCCCCAAAATAACCGGTAATGGTCTCCGGGCCGCCCAGGTGCACGTTGGAGCCATCGGTGCCTTTGGTGTCCAGGGTTTCAACATAGGTGGCGCCGATGATCTGCATGGCGGCTGCCACGGCCATGACATCCCCGTTGTCGGTTTCCTGCTCGGCCATATTACGCACCCGAATAAAGCGGCCGGGCATCAATTCCCCTTTTTCAATGCTGCGGCGAGCTTCGGTGATCAACCAGGGAAAGTACTGCAGGGCACTGACTTCCAGGGTGACCGCATTTTTCTGGTTAATATCGGCTGCTTTGGCCTTATCGCCCAGGACACGCTGATAATAGTCCGCCATGGATATAAAGGCCCCGTTGTCGCGTTGTTCGATCAACCAGTTTAAGTCAGCGACATAGGGGGATTTGGCTTCCTGCAGGCCGGCCATTAAATTGTCGAGTTTGGCGGCTTCCTGCGCCTTGCGGTTGATTTCCTGCGGGCCACCGAAAGATTCGATGACCGCCAGCAACTCGTTGACGAGCTCATTGCCCGGATCGGTCAACAGGGCGTTGATCTCCGCCAGGCGGCTGTCGGCTATGTTCAGCAAACCTCTTAAATCGGACATGATTTAATCCTCCATGTTATTTGGAGTTCAATTAAATATATTTCCCACAAATCTAAACGTGTGTGCATGCGGGTTAACGGGTTGAGCCCGTTTGCCCGTTGTGCCCGTTAGCCGGTTGGTTGTAAATCAGTGTTTCTTTCTTTACGGGCCTAACCGGCTCAACCGGCAACCGGCCAACCGATTATTTGAATTCCGCGTCGAACTTTTCTTTCTCGCCGGAAATCATGTGGTAGCAATGATCATCTTCGGGAAATTTTCCGGCTTTAACCTCAGCCACATATTCTTTCATGGCGTTGGTGACCACATCAGCGACGTTGCAATATTTTTTGACAAACTTGGGTGTGAAGGCCTGAAACTGGCCGATCATATCGGATACGATCAGCAGCTGGCCGTCACAGTCCGGCCCCGCCCCAATGGACAGCACCGGGATGGTTAATTTTTGCGTGATATAAGCGGCCACCTCCGGTGGGATGGCTTCCAGTAGAATCATCTGAGCGCCGGCCTCCTGGACCGCCACCGCATCCTGCACGACGATGCTGGCGGTCTCCAGGGTGCGTCCCTGGGCCTTGTGGCCCCCAAGCTGACCCGAACTCTGGGGTGTGAGACCGATATGACCCATAACCAGAATACCGGCTTCTACAATGGCTCTGATCTGCGGCACCACCCGCACACCGCCTTCGAGTTTGATGGCATCACAGCCGGCCTCTTTTAAAAAGCGGCCGGCGTTTTCAACCGCTTTTTCAAGGGAGCTTTGATAGGACATAAACGGCATGTCCCCCACGATAAAGGTGCCGGGCGCGCCCCTCCGTACCGCCTCACAATGATAGATGCACTGGTCCATGACCACCGGCACGGTCCCCGAATACCCATAGACGCACATCCCCAGCGAATCACCCACCAGCAGCATATCCAGACCGGCGGTTTCGGCAAATTGAGCGGTTGGAAAATCATAGGCGGTCAAAAAGGTGATTTTATCGCCCTCCTGCTTCATCCGCAAAAAGTCATGAATCATTTTTTTCTTTGCCATCTGCGGCCTCCTTTGACTGGTGGTTGTAATCGTTTGATACCTTTCGGCATTTGCCGGTCGCTCGCTTTTTAATTTTGGCATACAATCAATTGAAGTGCAATCATGAATAGATTTATAGAAATATTGCCATACTGGGGCATTTGCCGTTGCGCTGGGCAAAGATAAGGGATTTGCCCCTAGCGGTCATCAGAGTTCAAACGAAGATCTGATCGCAGCAGCCGTTGTGAAACCCCGCGCCGATTGAAAGGTATGTCATAACAGCAGATTGCATCGAGCTTGTGTCTGAGTCGACCTTAATGCCAAAAACACTGATATGTGGCATGGCTTTTGAACTTTAACTATTTTGGCTGAAAATGTTTACCAAGCCCCCTTTCTTGACAGACGGCTCGGTATTAGATTAGAGTTTATCTCTTTTGCCAACTGTTGGAATTTTCACATCTTTAATTAAATAGGATACTACCACCATGAAAAAGCAATGGGTTACCGGAATCGTTTGCTTAAGCCTGCTGGCGCTCTCGTTGGCCACTGCGGTAGCCGCGACGCCGGATGAAGCTACCCTGCACAGCTGGGTGCAGAAGATGAAGACCGCTTCCCGTGGACCCTTTAAGCATATTCGCTGGTTTTGTAATGACGGAACGATTCAGCTGCCCAAAGAATATGCCTGCAGCGAGCGCGGCGGCGGGGTGCAGCACGGCGAATGGAACGATCGCGTCAAGGTCTTACGGGAAAATGGTTACTATATCGCCAACGTTTTTGCTGATGTGCGTGCTGACGAATTTTTGCAGGACTCCCGGCACGTGGAGATCGTCAAACACATGGTTCTGGAACAATTTCTGATTGAAGCCGATAATGGCTGGATTTTCCGCCGCGCCCGTTATTACCGCGGTGCGCTGCAAACCGAAGACGAGACCCGCGCCGGGCGCGAGCTATTGCTGGCAATGGTTTCCGATGCGCAATGGCGCGAAAATCGGTTTATGGTGCTGCGCGAAGCGGTACGCTTTATTCCCCATGGCCGCCAGGGCGCGCCGATTACCGAGATGCGGCAGCTTTCACGCACTTTGGCCGAAAAAGATCCTGATTTTGAAACCCTGCGTATCAAGTTGCATGTTCATCCGGAGCTGGCAGATGCCCAAAAAGTTAAAGAATACGCTGCCCGACAGGGAAAACAGGAGCTGACCGAGGACTACGCCCATTTGGCCGATATCATTGAGCAGGTGTTTAAAGCCCGCGAGATTCAAAAAGAAATTGAAGCCCTGGCCAAAACGGTCAACAATGCCTCATTTGCCAAATCGCTGATGCAAACGGCCAGCCGGCTTGCGCCCCAAAATGATGACCGGGATCGTTTTTTAGCCGCCAGCCTTTTGCTGGCCATGTTGCGTGATAATCTTGCCAAAGCCGGTAAGGCCGAACAGATGCTGGCTGTTTTGGATGCCAGTATCCTGTTGGAGGGCGAGTTGTTTCGCATGGGCGATATCATGATCGCCCAGCTGGCTGAGGCCACCCGGCGCCAGAGGCTTTCCTGGCTGATCAAATATGCCGACGGGCTTTATGGCATCGGCATGATATCTGCGCGCCAGCAACAGGCGTTAATGCAAAATCTTCGTCGGCTGATGCAGGCAGACCCCCAGTTGATCGACTATAAGGCCGAGCTGCAATATACGGCGCGCATGCCCGAATGGGCCGACCGCACCCTGCGATATCACCTGGGAGAGACCGTGGCGCATCTGGCCACCATCGAGCCACTCAGTCTTCGCTACGTACACGACCGCCTGCGCGGCAGCTTGTTGCTGTCCTATGCTGCGGTGCTCGAAAGCCTGATTTCCGATGCCAATCGGCAGCTGGGTATCCGTAATTTTATTTTCGGCCAGCCGGCCGATACGGGGCTCAGAGGCTTAAATCCGGGTCTGGCACGCGGGAGGCTTAAAGTATCGCCCGCGGGCAAAGCCCCCGCCAAATTTGATGCCAAAGGCATTTATGTGCTGCCTTCAACCACAGAGGATTTGCCCCCGGTTGCCGGTATATTGACCACCGGCGAAGGCAATATCTTATCCCATGTTCAGTTGCTGGCCCGCAATCTGGGTATTCCCAATGTGGCCATTGACCCCAAATGGCTGCCCCTGATCCAATCCATGGCCGACCAGCAGGTGGTGTTAGCCGTCAGTCCGCGCGGGATCGTCCAGTTGGCCCTCGACGGCCCGCAGTGGGATGCCACCTTTAATGTGGAAAAAGGCCCGAAGGATTTATTGATTCGGCCGGATCTCAAAAAATTAGATCTGAAAACCAGCCGGCTGCGTTCCCTGGATACGCTGCGCAGCACCGATTCGGGTCGAATTTGCGGTCCCAAAGCGGCCAATCTGGGAGAACTTAAACATTATTTTCCCGAAGCCGTCGCCGGCGGGCTGGTGATCCCTTTTGGATTTTACCGGCAATTGCTCGAGCAACCCATCGAGCCCGGCGGCATTTCCGCTTTTCGCTGGATGCAGGATCAATATAAAATTATGCAGCGCCTCAAAGGCGATCCCCAAAGACAGGATCAGGTGACGCAACAATTTTTGGAGACCATTCGCCACTGGATTGTGAATTTGGACCCGGGTGAAGATTTTCGCAACCAGCTGCGCAACGCCCTGCAAGAGACCCTGGGCCCGGATGGGTCCTATGGCGTATTTGTGCGCAGCGACACCAACGTTGAAGATTTGCCGGGGTTTACCGGCGCGGGTCTCAACCTGACCGTGCCCCATGTGGTGGGGTTTGACAAGATCATGGCTGCCATCCAGCGGGTGTGGGCCTCTCCGTTTTCTGAGCGCGCCTTTCGATGGCGTCAGGCCTATATGGACAGCCCGGAACATGTTTATGCTTCCGTCCTGTTGATGAAAAGCGTGCCGGTTGAAAAATCCGGCGTGCTGGTGACCGCTGATATCGAAAACGGGCAGCCGGGATGGTTGACTGTGGCGATTAATGAAGGGGTTGGCGGAGCGGTATCGGGGCAAACCGCCGAAGAGCTCAAGATCGACATGCAAAACGGCGGTATCCGCCTTCTGGCGCATGCCACCGATCCGTATAAACGGGTGCTCTCAGATGAAGGCGGTGTATCAAAGATTTCAGCCAGTGGGACACCGGCCCTGCTCAGTGAGGCCGAAATCCGGCATTTGATGGATTTTGCCCGCTCAGTGCCCAAACGGTTCCCGAAACTGCAGGACGCCCAGGGCCGACCGGTGCCGGCCGATATCGAGTTCGGTTTTTACCAGAATCATCTGATGCTCTTTCAGATTCGACCTTTTTTGGAAAGTGCCCGGGCCCGGCAAAATCTTTTTCTAAACAACTTGGACAGTCGTCTGGCACAAAATCACACCAAAAGGGTTAACTTGGACGACATCCCACCAGAGGTGCAAAGATGAAAATATTTCTCACCACGGTTGCTTGCTTGATGGGTTTTATTGGTGCTGCCACCTGCTGGGCCTATCCTCTGGATGGCTACGAATATACCGGCATTGCCCGCGTGGAAGCCTATCGCCTGGCGATGGAAGGCAAGGTGAGGGCGCCCAAACAACCCCCCGGTGCGCTGCTGTCCACCGATCAGGTGGACATCCGCCTGGCGGCCAGATCTGATTTTACGATCCCGCCGCCTGATGCTGAGTTTGCTGAAGCGGTGCAACGTTTATTGGGGGCGGAAGCAGATCGCTATGCAGTGGCGGTGCTGGATTTAAGCAACCTTGAGCAGCCCCGCTATGCCGAACACCGCAGCACCGCCAGGGCCAATCCGGGCAGCGTGGGTAAAATTTTGATTGCCATGGGCGTTTTTCAGGCCCTGGCGGATGTGTATCCGGATGATATCGATGCCCGTCTGGCGATATTGCGCAACACGGTGATTACCGCCGATGAATTCATTCAATCCGATCATCACATCGTGCCGGTCTGGCAGCCGGGCAATGCGCGCGTGCGCTATCCCAAAATCAAGATCGGTGATCAGGCCAGCCTTTACACCTATCTGGACTGGATGCTGTCGGCCAGCTCCAATGCAGCCGCCAGCATGGTCTTAAAACATGTGATGCTGCTGGTTCACTTCGGGCCGGCCTATCCGGTCTCCGAAGCCGAGGCCCAGCAATTTTTTAAGGAGACGTCTAAGAAAGAGCTGGCCGCCCTGCTGTCACGGGCACTGCAGGACCCGGTGACGCGCAGCGGGCTGGATCTGGAGCAGCTGCGCCAGGGGTCCTTCTTTACCTGGAAAGGCAAGCGCCTGGTGCCGGGCACCACGAGTTATGGCACACCGCAGGAACTGATGCGCTGGCTGATCAAGCTTGAGCAGGGCAAACTGGTGGATGCTTTTTCCAGCCGTGAAATCAAGCGTCTGCTGTATATGACCCAGCGGCGCATCCGCTATGCTTCGGCACCGGCGCTGGCCAAATCGGCGGTCTACTTTAAATCCGGTTCACTGTATAAATGCAAAGCTGAGCCTGGTTTTGAGTGTAAAAAATACCACGGCAACGTCATCAATATGCTTAACTCGGTGGCCATTATCGAGGCACCGGCCGATCAGCGGCAGTTGTATTATATGGTAGTGGTCATGTCGAATGTCTTGCGCAAAAATTCAGCTGTGGTGCATCAAACGTTGGCTACGCGGATTCATCGTATGCTGGAAAAGTACTATAAGGTGGGAAAATTTAGTTCTGGTTCGTCTCCGTCTGGCAAACAACCTCATCAAGCGCCACAATGAGCTTCTGAAGCCATTTTTCGCCATGACGGCTTTTGGCCAAAGCGACGGCAATATAACGACGACCGTCATGTTCGATGATGGCGCTGTCAGAGTGGTAGGGACCCCAGGTACCGGATTTGCGGTATATCTCTGAATCCGGCTGCACGGATTTGAGGCCTTTGACAAATTTGTGCTCGATTTCGGATTCCGCCAGAATGGCTTTCATGAGTTGGCTCAGTTGCGGTGAGACCAGCTGGCCGGTTTCTAGCAGGTAATAAAAGCGGGCCACCTGCAAGGCGGTGGCGCCGTGGGAAAGATTGTGGAGCGGATCACGTCTGCGGGCCGGGGCCTTGCCGTATTCTTTGCCAACCCAGATGCCGCCGCCCTTTTCAGGATCATACAGGCGGTAACGCGGTGATTGCAGCAATTCGGCCAGATAGTCGATCCCAACGCGATCGAGCATCTCGGATGCGGCTGAGTTAGACGAGCGCCGGATCATCAGTTTGAGTTTTTCCATGGTTTCATCGTCGAGGGTCATTTCACCGGCGGCGATTTTTTCAAAGGCGCCCAGAAGGATGGCAATTTTGGGTAAACTGGCGGCATACATCATTTCATTGGGATTGATGTAGGCCATGCGGGGATCGGACAGATCGGTGATATCGACGACCACAATGCTGAGGTTTTTATCCTCGGTGGCGCCGTCCAGTTTGAGGGCGTTGATGCGCTGATCCAGTGCTTTTTGCAGCCGGGGATCGCAGCTTTGCGTCCAGTGTGCTTCCTGAGACTGTGCACTCGTGAGGCTAGCACAAAACAGAACAAATAAGATCAGCGCCAATAATTGTTTCAGCCTATCCATAATGGTAATTATTACTTATTATCTAAAAAATGCAAGCACAAAATACAAATAATGACTTTTCGGCCGAATGTGAAGCCCGATATTCAATGTTGCGTACCCTGGGGGCGCGAGCGGTATTTTTGTTTATTAATTTTTTTCTCATTATTATGGCCCTTTATCAGCTCAAACCGGCCAGCCGCTCGTTGTTTATTGAAACCCTGGGATCTGAGCGTCTGCCCTACATCTGGATTGCCACCGCCGTATCCATGGGCGCATTTATCACCTATTATCACCGGCTGGTCGAGCGCCACAGCCGGATCCACGTGGTGCTGGGCACCTGTCTGACTATCAGCGGTTTATTGGTCATTTTTCGCTTTCTGCTCCATTCCCCCGGCCCCATTGCATCGGCTTGTTTTTATGTTTTTGTCGATATGCTGGGCGTGGTGCTGGTCGAACAATTCTGGAGCCTAACCAACTCGGTATACACCACCCATGAGGGCAAATCCTGGTACGGGCTGGTGGGTACCGGTGGTTTGGTTGGCGGTGTGGTCGGCGGCTGGGTATCGGCCATGCTCATCAAACACACACCGCTGCAGACCCCGGACCTGCTGCTGACCGGCGCGGGCATCATCAGCACCATCTTTGCGCTGACCTGGATGATGGGGCGTGTGGGCATTTACTGTGAAGTGGAGCATGTGGTGCGCCCGCACCAAAAGGCCAGCGGCGGCTGGCGTATTCTGGGTCACAGCCGCTATTTACTGCTGATTGCCGCCATTCTGTTGCTGGCGCAGTTGGCCTCGCCGCTGGTGGAGTATCAGTTTTTAAACACCGTCGAAATCGCATACCCGGACCGTGAAGCCCGTACGGCTTTTTTATCATTGTTTTTCAGTATATTGGGCATTATGTCAATTGCTGTCAACCTGGGCATAACACCCCTGGTGCATCGCTACCTGGGAGCGATCGCCGGGTTGCTGGTCCAGCCGCTGATGATGTTTATTTTTTCGTGGTGCTTTTTTCTGCAATCAACGCTATTTTTCAGCGGCGCTACCAAAATCAGCGATCGGGCCCTTTCCTATTCCATCAACCGCGCCTCCAAAGAGCTGCTGTATGTGCCCATCGATTCCGTCCTGATCTACCAGGCCAAAGCTTGGATCGACATGTTCGGCTACCGTCTGTTTAAGGTGTCCGGCTCGGTGGTCATCCTGCTGTTCACCCAATGGCTGCCTTTTACCCTCAGCGTACCCCAGCTGAGCTGGTTTACCATTTCCATCTGCGCCGTCTGGATCACCATTATTTTTGTGCTGCGCATCGATTATCAGGTGGCCTGCGAGGCGGCGGGTTCCTAAGTTCAATACAGAGGACAGACGTCAGAGGACAGATGACAGAGGTCAGAGATCAGAAGACAGAGGTCAGCAGGTTTCAGGTACGAACAAAAGGGCTGGCACCTGAATCCGCCTGCGGCGGAACACCTGACACCTATTTTTTTAAGATTTAATTCCCATATTCCCTAAAATATACGTCCGGGTCCGACTGCAGCTGCTTTAATCGGTATTGATAGCGGCCGATAATGGCCTGTTTGCTGCGCATATTCGTATACGCTTCCGGTGGGAGCTGTTCCAACCAGGCAATTTTTTCCTGCAGTTTTTCCGCTTCCGAATTGATCCGCTCCTGGCGGGACGGCGGTTTATTGGATGCTGTTGCCTTGGGTGGCGAGGCGGTATCCGCTTTATCCATCTGTTTGATGATGGCTTCAATGTTGTTTTCGTTTATGATTTCCTGGATCTCATATTCGGTGGTGTCGGATTTGATTTCAGGAGCACTTTCAACGGGAATCGACCGCTCGGGCGGTGGGGTGTGGCTGAAGTGTTTGACACCGTTTTCATCGGTCCAGGAATAAATTTCGGCCTGCACGCCGGAACTGATTAGCGCACTTATGATGAATATAATAACAACAGCGATGGTCTTCATTCCATCTCCAAAAATTTTGTTTAAATAAACGGCCTTATTGCGCTGGCCATCTGATGCTTACCATTAAATGATGACAAATCTGGTCTTTCCTGTCAAATTTTACGAGGAGTTTACTTGAAAATAAACGTGACTTTCTTAGTTTTAGAGGTGGCATTCTATTCAAGCCCTTGCTAATAGCGGAGTGAATTATCCGCAGCGAGATCGCGTACTGTTTGAATGCATTAGGGGGCGTTGCGAAAGCACAGCCCATAACCTCCCAGCAACTGATGGATCCACTGTTGATCTTGCAGTGAAACGGTCATTTTAGATTTGAATGCTGTACTTTTGTTACGCCCCTTTGTGCATGAGTTTGCGCGATTCAGTCGCTGATTATTCACGCAGCGATCTGATTAGCATACAACCAGGCCTTCAATCATTAAAGTTTAGCCTGAACACACAATTCATCTTTTACCAATTCTTATTCTTAAAAAGAAAAATGCCATGACCCTCAATGCTTTCGACTGGGCCATTATCATTGTCTACCTGATAGGGATGATCGGTTTAAGCTTTTATTTGGCACGCGGCCAAAAATCCGATCGCGATTACTATTTGGGTGGCAACGACACCGCGCCTTTGCCCATTGCGCTGTCCACCATGGCCACCCAGTGTTCGACCAACAGCCTGCTGGGTGCCCCGGCTTTCGTGGCCTTTGCGGCCGGCGGCGGGCTCATCTGGCTGCAATTTGAGCTGGCGTTGCCCTTGGCCATGATCGTGTTAATGGCGCTGATCTTTCCACTGCTCAGGGGCATGAATCTGATTTCGGTATACGCCTACCTGGAAAAGCGTTTTGATGCCCGCACCCGCATTATTGTCAGCCTCTTTTTTCAATTTATTCGTGCCTTTGGTACCGGCGTAACGGTTTACGGCATCTCACTGGTCCTTATGCTTTGCCTCAACCTGCCGTTTTGGGCAGCCGTGTTGATGCTGGGCGGCATTACGATTGTCTATGATGTGCTCGGCGGTATGAAGGCGGTGATCTGGTCGGATGTGATTCAAATTGTGGTGCTGTTTGGCGCCATTTTGGCAGCGATTGCGATGGCGCTTCATCTGACGGGTGGCCTGTCCATCGTTTTGGACCAGCCGGCCCGATTGCGGGCGGTTAATTTCAGCAGTCACGGCCTGGGGGATGGCCAGACATTTTCTTTCTGGCCGATGCTGTTTGGCGGGTTTTTCTTATACCTTTCCTATTACGGTTGTGACCAGACCCAGGCCCAGCGGGAGCTGTCCACCCGCAGCGTGGCAGATACCAACCGGGCCCTGTTTTTAGACGGCATGATGCGCTTTCCGCTGGTTTTTTCCTATTGCTTTCTGGGTCTTTGTCTGGGGGCCTACGTCCTGCTGCAACCGGACTTTTTGACCGCATTGCCGTTAACTGACACGGGTGAACCCAACTATAATGTGGCGGTGCCGGTTTTCGTTTTGCGGCACTTTCCCCACGGTCTGATCGGACTGGTCATGGTGGGGTTGTTTGCCGCAGCGATGTCTTCTTTAGACTCCACCCTAAATGCCCTCTCAGCGCTGAGCATGCAGGATGTTGTCAAGCGTTATTTAAAATTGGACCTGTCGGGTCGCAAGGAGCTGATCGTGTCCAAATTGCTGACCGTATTCTGGGGGTCGGTGTGTTTGTTTTTTGCGTTTTTTGTGGGGGACATCTCCGACACGATCGTTGAATCCATCAACAAAATCGGGTCGTTGCTAAACGGGCCCTTGCTGGCGGTATTTCTAATGGGTATGCTGACACGGCGCATCAACGGTCAGGGCGCAACGGGTGGGTTGATCCTCGGGTTTGTGGTTAACCTTTTATTGTGGCGCTATGCCCCCAAGATTTCATGGTTGTGGTGGAATGTGATCGGCTTTTTTACCGCCTACCTGATGGGATACCTGATCAGTCTGGCCTTTGCCAAACCGGATCCAGACCAGTTGAAAGGCACCTTGTTTGAGCGCAAGCGTCGCACCGCCGAAACCTGGCAGGAGCGTTGGGGGCGTTATTATATCGTCCTGGCGCTGTATGCGGCCGGGATATTGGCGTTTCTGGTGTTTCTGACATATGGGTAGTTGGGATTGGCGTATTGAAGTGCTGGAGTAATGGAGTACTAAAGGAATGCGCGCACTACCCAGCGCTCCAATCCAGCCTTCGTAGCCAAGCTACTTCGGCGGAGTAGGCTACTTCAATCCTCCAATAATCCGGCAAAGGAATGCCCCGATGGTGATTGGTGACTTTGAATTCTCAAACCGGCAAAACAGCCCAATACGGCTTTAGATATTATAATTATCCTTAATAGGCGCTTCATTTGAAGGGCTTGCTTTATCAGCCGTCTGATTTTTGGGGTCGTCCCCTTCGGTTTGATCACAGGTGTTGTGGGCGCCTTCGAACACAGTGACCTCACAATCCAATTCTGCATCATGTTCATCTTTATGTTTCACATCGTTCATTTTTGAAGCCGTCCTTTTTTAAGCAGTCGCAAATATGTCCTATCGGTGATGGTGACAAATACCGCTAACACCAAAAATGGTAAGCACGAAATGGCTTTTGTAAATTAGCGCTACCGCCGACTTACGCGCTGACTATTTGAACCGCGACTGGCGGCGGCAGATAACGCATTTAATCAGCGAGCCTCTTTTTTAACGATATCCGCGTTGACTGTGTTACGGTTTTATGCGAAGGGTAACCAGGGGCAACCGTCGGTGATTGCCCCCTTTTCATCGGCTGAGATTTTTGGCGCCACCGCTTGGTCAATAAGGCATCCTGTAGCAAACTGAATCGATAATGAACAAACTATTACTGATCAATCCTGTAAAACGTAGGAGCGGCTATCTCCTGAGCCCCTTTTCAACCTTTCCGCCGCTGGGCTTGTCCTACGTTGCCGCTGTCACGCCCTCGAATTGGGAGGTTCAGATCGCCGATGAAAATTTTGAGGAATTGACATTTGAACCAGCCGATCTGGTGGGTATCACGGCCTTTACCAGCAGCATCACCCGGGCCTATGAAATTGCCCGGATATATCGTCAGCAGGGGATCAAAGTCATCATGGGGGGCATTCACGCCTCCATGTGTCCGGATGAAATCCTGCAATATGCCGACGCCGTGGTCATTGGCGAGGTGGAGGATGTCTGGGAAACGGTTATCAAAGATTTTGAACAAAATCGGCTACAGGAAAAATATGTTGGGCCGCATGTTGATTTTTCACGTCCTCAGATCAAGCCTCGGCGCGATTTGCTCAATCCCAACTATGTGTGGCATTCCGTTCAGACCTCACGTGGCTGCCCGTTTAACTGTGATTTTTGCTCGGTCTCGCGTTATCTGGGCAAAGCCTACCGGCAACGCTATGCCGAAGATGTGCTCGATGAATTGGCCGGCATTGATGGGGAGCTGATTGCCTTTTTGGATGATAACCTGGTGGGGGTGAGCGCCGAGAACAAAGAGCGGGCCAAAGAACTCTTCAAAGGCATGATTCGTATGGGCCTATCCAAGAAATGGTGGATGCAAACCTCCATAAATTCTGCTGATGATGAGGATCTCTTGGCACTGGCTGCGGAGGCCGGTTGCCTGTGCGCGTTTATCGGATTTGAGGCCATCAGCGAAAAAACCCTCAAGGGGATGCGAAAAGGCATCAATTTAAAGCTGGGAATTGACAATTACAAAAAGGTGGTCAAGACCTTCCACAAATATGGGATTGCCGTCTACGGCGCTTTTATCCTGGGCAATGATTTTGAATCTGCCAACTATTACCGGCAGTTGGCGGACTTTATCGCCCACTCCGGCATTGATATTGTTCAAATCAGCTTGCTGACACCGCTGCCCGGCACCAAATTGATGGAGGTGATGCAAAAGGAAAACCGCATCGTCTACCAAGATTTTCCGCAGGATTGGGAAAAATACCGCCTTTCTTATATTGTTCACCAGCCAAACGGTATCGATGCGGACGCCGTTTACATTGGCAACAATCTTATTAAACAGCGTCTGTATTCTTTTCCGACTTACCAGATGCGGATGCTACGCTCTTTGCTGAGTCTTAAAAATTTGAACAGCTTTTATGCCGCCAAAAAATTTAATGTCTCTTTGAAAAAAGCCTGGCAGGGTTCCCATTACTACAGAGACTATCCAACCGAGTTTCCCAAAACACCGACCAATTGATTTTGCATAGGGTTTTTTGAGACTGCAACCGGGCATCGCCCCGGTGGTCTACGATAGAGACAACTCTGAGGGGCTGTACAGGGAGATGAATCGGGACGGATGGTGCACCAGCCCCCATTCCTTTATATCGGCGATGAAGGCTTCCACCAGATCCGGATCCAGATCGGTGCCGCTGATCTGACGCAAGATCCCCAAAGCTTCGATCCAGCTTTTGCGCTGCTGATAGGGCCGATCGGTTGTGATGGCATCAAAACAATCCGCAGCCCTGACAATTTTGGCACCCAGCGGAATCTGCTCGTCTCTGAGGCCGAAGGGATAACCGCTGCCATCGATTTTTTCATGGTGATATAGGACACAATCGATGGCCGCTGCCGGCAGGTCAAAATCCTTTAAAACGGCCACACCGATCAAAGGGTGCAAGCGCACTTCAGCCATCATATCACCGGAAAGCTGCTTGTGAGTATTGTTAAGAACCTTTGCGCTCAGGCCGATTTTGCCCATATCATGCAGCAGCCCGCCCAGTTGGATGTCCTCAACATCAGTGGCCTTCAGGCCGATGCGTTGCGCCAGGCGACGGGCATATATGGCCACCCGCCGGCCATGCTCTCGGGTGTAGGGATCTTTCATTTCCAGGGCTGCTGCAATGGGGGACAGCCTGGAAATCAGCATGCCGGTACGGCTGAACGGTTTTAAATTATCTTTGCTAAATAGGTTCAACATGATTTAAAGACCTTGATATCGAAAAAATGGGTCCTTTTAAAATCGAAACGAGGGGTATAATCGAATGGCAGGACGCTGTCAACAAAAAAGCGCCCGGGGCGGTCTGTGAACATCAGGTTGAATATGGTGCTGCCAGGATGGTGTTTGACGGTGGTTGGCTTCCCAATTACCCTATGACTTGCTAATGAGCCCGCACACATTATGTTTTAAGCGGTTGTTTCAATCTGAAAAATGGTGACCAAAAATTTCGCATGCCATCTTTAGATCCGTTTTTTGGAGGACAAATGATATCTATTCGACTGATATTGCACTTAATTTTTGCTGTTGTGGCCACGGGTCTGTATTCTGTCCCGGATGCCGCCGCAGACGAAAAAACATGTATTTTCAAAGCAGATGTGCGCAAAGTACATGTAACGGTTTGGGATGAGGATTCGGGTGAAGATCGGCAGGATAAGATCTATGAAGGTTGGTTGACGCCCGAACAACGCCATAAAGTGACCAGCCAGACCGGATATATTGTTTTCAGCTACCAACTTGCTGATGCGGATCGCTCATATGGCGACAATCACCGAAGATGCCAAAACGGCAATATCATCCGGGTGCCCTGATTCTTAGGCCATCTGTTTTGAAAATCGCAGCACCCGCTTGATGTATTGTTGGGTTTCGGGATAAGGGACGTGGCCATTGTATTTGATGACGGTCCCGGGACCGGCATTGTAGGCCGCCAGCGCGTGTCTGACATTGCCGTCAAACCGATTCAGCATGCGCCGTAAATATTTGGCACCCCCATCGATATTCTGATCGATATCAAAGCTGTCGGTGACACCCAACTCTTTGGCGGTGGCCGGCATCAGCTGCATCAATCCTCTGGCGCCAGCGCGTGAAACCGCACCCACCTGAAAATTGGATTCAGCCCGAATAACCGCTTTAATCAAGGCTGGCGGCAGGCTGTATTTAGCGGCCGCTTTTTGAACACATTGCTCGATCTGCTCGCGTTTGCTTAAAACCGGCGGTGTTTGTTGAATTTTTGGCTCTGGCTTTATGGCGGGCTCAGTTTTTTCATTTTTGCGGCTAACCTCTAAAGGGGTTTTGCGATTCAAAGCCTTTGACGGGGGCTGGGTTGGAATTGGTTTCAGGATTCTGTTTTCAAAAAAATGTGTTGCGGGTTGGGGTTTAAAGCGTGATTTTGAGATCACCGCTTGGGCGCGGTAATCGGCTATGGTCAGCCCGCGGGTTTTAAATTTTCTGCCAGTGGTGCGGCTCTGGACAGCAGAAAGGATGTTCTTAAAATGGGTGCCCTGTACAGCCATACGGTGATTTGATCCATATTTGGCCTTGGACTTGGCACGCCCAAGGATCTGACGGCTGTGAAGTTGCTGAATCGAAAACAGATGGTTGTGCGCCATAATTTAGTTAACTGTATCAAGAGGTTAAAGTTGTAATCGGTCTATAATTAGCAATATCCGTTCCAAATCTGATATCTATATAAAATATATTTAAAATCAAATAGTTATAAGCTATCGGGTTCGTTTGCAGCAAGGCCTAATAAGAAAAAATTGCCTCTTTTACCCTGGTTGCGGGTGTTAGCGGGCGAGTGATTAGCGGATTGAGAAGTGATCGTAGACGGCAGGGTTATGGGTTGAGCAGGTCCGAGACGACGATGATAAACTGCAGGGGATCCACATAAGCCCCATTCACTTTGACGCCCCAGTGCAGGTGCGGGCCGCTGACCCTTCCGGTGGCGCCGCTTAATCCGATTTGATCTCCCCTGGCCACATGCTGACCGGCAACTACGTCAATTTTACTCAGGTGGGCATAGTTGGTGAAGATGCCCATGCCGTGATCGACGATGACAATATTGCCCGAAAAATACAGGTTTTTGGCCAGCCGGACCACTCCGGAGTTGGATGCATAAATCGGTGTGCCGGTTTTAGCCCGAAAATCCGTGCCCCGGTGGTAGCTTTGCAGCTCACCGTTGAACAACCGGAGGTTTCCAAAGACGCTGGTGGTTTTGCTGGTTAGCGGTTTGATAAAATTACCATACCAAAGGCGCGTATGGCTGCTGCTGGCATAGATGCGACGGACCTCTTTTTTTTCGGCCTTAATGCGTTGCAGATTTTTAGGGCTCGGGCTGACATGCTTTGGTGCCACTTTCAGGGCTTCTTTTCTGTAACTGCCCTCGACAATCTGAAAAGGAACACGCTGGCTGTTTTGGCGGCCATCTGCGTCTGTCCATTCCAATTCGATAGTCGTTTTCTGCGGCTTTTTGCCGATCGGAATGCCGACCAGCCCGCAATAGACCCCGGCAGGCTTTATGGGGTGCTGGAAAAGGGCAATGTCGTTTTGCTCAAAACGGGCTTTCAGGCCGCTTGCATCGAGTTCCGCAGCGCGCAGATCCAATTCAATAACCGTCACCTGGCCGTTGGCTACCTCGGACGAGGAAAGTCTGGCAACAGCATTCGGGGTGTCGGTTGTGGTTTCATTGCCTGCCGCAGCACACCCGGGCAACACCGCACCGACTGCGCCAACCATCAGCAGAACGGCAATAATCTTCAATAATCTCAAAGTATCAAATCTCATGTACAAAGCATATCAGCTAAGTTGAAATTAGAATAGCGACAAATAAGAGAAGGGGCTTTAAATAACAATGCCGATGACCCATCAAACCGCTTTTTTTCCTTTTATGGATTTTCTGAGCCACATTGAGTATCAAGCAGCGGGAGAAATATAATTAAAGTAAAAGCTGTCTTTAAAATTGTAGATCACGCCCAAGGGCAAGGCGAAAACCAATTCAAAAATGGAGCATACACGGTAGTATCGAGCATTTTGAATTGGTTTTCAACGCAGCCCTTGGGTGTTAGATGCATTTTAAAGACAGCTTTTCAGCCTTTGATGATCCTCGGCAACAACATCTGATGCTGCGGGCAAATCGATTTCGGGTTCTGATAAGCCGCACCGGCAAAAGCCATCAGATACTGGCGAATTTCGGTCATCTTGGCCACTTCATCCACCATGCCGTGCTGGGCACAGTAAACAGGTCTGGAATAGTCGTGATATTCTTTGACCAGTTTGTTCATTTCTTCAATGATGGGCTCCAGCGGACGACCGGCTGCTTTTTCTTTGACCAGACGGCGCGAAAAACTGGCCGCCGCTGCGGTCTCGCCGTGCATCACGTAGATTTCCGTGGCGGGTGTGCCAATGGTAAATGAATTGTGGCGGTTGGCCGTGGGTCCACCCATGATATAATGGGCTGCAGCGGTGCCTTTTCTGAGCAGCACCAGCATCATGGGCACACCGGTTTGCTGGATGGAATAAATCAGCGCCTGACCCAGGCCCAGCAATTCGGCTTTTTCGGCGATATCGCCCACATCGATGCCGCTGGTGTCCTGAAACCAGATGACGGGCACCCGGTCTCGACCGCAGAGAGTGACAAACTCGTTCAATTTAATGAGTCCCTGGCGATAGAGTTTGCCCCCGATGCCGGCATAGTCGGCATATTCGGGATAATCCTCACCGAAAAATCCCTGGCGGTTGCCGATGACGCCCGTGAGGTACCCGTCTACTTTAACCAAACCGGTGTATACCTCGGGGCCATAATCGGGCCGGTATTCCATGTGCTCGCTGCCGTCAACTAAGCGTGCCAAAATCTCGTCGAAATTGTACATGGCCTTCTGATTAAACGGCAGCAGGTGATAAAGATCTTCCTGGGGAAAACGCGGCTCTTTGGGTTCTGCTACCCGGAAAAATTTCGGATTATAGGCCGGCATATCTTTCATATACTCTTTGATACCGTCCAACACCGCTTCTTCGGTTTCAAAGACATAGCGGAAAAAGCCCGTTTCATCATAATGAATTTTGGTGGATCCGGGCGGTTCAACCTTGAATTGCTTGGCCGCCGAAATCAACTGCTCGGCGCCATCCAGGTCAAAGTAGCCTTTGGGTGACATGCCGCTTAAAATACCGCCGCCGCCCACTGCGATGTTGCAGTCTTTGTGGGCAAACAGGATAGTGGGGCTGATTCCCTGGTATCCGCCACCGGCCGGGTTGGTGCCGTAAATGGCCGCCAGGATCGGTACGGCTGCCTGGTTGAGCTCGGCATGCCTGAAAAAGGTGGTGCCGGAGCCGCGGCGATCGGCATAAAATTTTTCCTGCTCGGTGAGCTTGACGCCACTGCAGTTGACCAGCCAGACCAGGGGTATATTCAACCGTTTGGCCAGATCGGTGCAGCGAAATACGTTTTCAGCCTGTCCGGGCAACCAGGCCCCGGCATAAACCTTGTTGTCAAAACCGATGACCACCGCCCATTTGCCCGATATTTTTGCCAGACCATCGATCACGTTGGTGGTGCCTTCGGAGTTGTCCTCAGGATTGTAAAGGGTATGCAGGGGATTCCAGCTACCGGGATCCACCAGGTATTCCAGGCGCTGCCAGATCGTCAATTGTCCGCGGGCATTGATCTTTTCTGCCGGCATACCGGCATTTTTAACCTTTTCAACCGCTTCGGCCACCTGGGCCTCGACTTCCTTTATTTGTTTAACACTGGCCTCGGTACTTTTAATCTGACCGGGTTTAAGTTCTTGTCCAAATTCTGTCATTTTTTCAAAATAGGGTCTCATATTCCTCCTCCAGCTCTGTGATATTGCCAAATTTTTGTCAACTGTTCCATATACGAACGATCTATGCACGTCAAGGCCAGAAGTGCACTATTTGAACTTGACATCCGCTTCGCCTTCAAGTATCAAACGGGTTTAATTAACTCAATTCTCCCGTTTTGGGGGGAATGTAGAACAAACTTCATGTAGAAAAGGGAGGACGGAATGGCAACTGAAATTCTGGCACCAATGCCTGGGACGATTATCAATATTCTTGTGAAGGAAGGTGAAGAAGTCTTGGAATATCAGGAAGTGATTATTCTAGAAGCCATGAAAATGGAAAATGCCATCCCATCGCCTGAAGCCGGTAAAATTAAAGAAATCAAAGTCAACGTAGACGATAAAGTTGCAACCAATCAAGTATTGATGGTTCTCGAATAAAACACCTATCAGCACCTGCACCAGCAAGATCTGATCAAGGGCCCGACCGATAATGACGTTTGGGCCTTTTGTTTTTGCACGTTTTTCGCTAATTCACGAAAACACGATAATTAAAAATCGCGACATTGTCATTAGTCGAGTTAATCTACCAAAGAGGTCGCATTGCTGGGTCCTATTTTTGTCAATTTGTGGTCAAACCGCAAAAAGCCCCCGCTGACCAAACTGCGCGCGATCGAGGATCCCGAACAGTTTTTGTGGCAGATTCTTCCCCATGCGGCCCGCACGTTTTCGTTTGTGATCGTATTCCTTCCGCCGCGGATGCGACGCGGCCTGGCGCTGGCTTACCTTTATTGCCGCATGCTGGACACATATGAAGATCTATTGCCCACCCTGCCGGAAAAGGAATCAGCCCTTCAGCGCTTTATCGATCGGTTCGATGGCTCCGGCAAGTTGAAGCCGGCCCCGTCTCTTGACCTGCACCTTACCACTGATCCAAAGGAGAGCACGCACGTACTGTTGGTCAATCGTGCTGCCTCTATCGATGCTCATTTTGATCGCTTGGTAAAACCGCAGCAGGCAGCCATTCGCCGGCTTGTGCGGCGCATGGGTGAAGGCATGATTTGGGCCAGTCGCGTTTTTGCCGATCAGCGCGGTGTTCTTAAGACACCGGGGCAGCTTTCGCGCTATTGCTGGTATGTGCTCGGCACGCCGATGCTTTTTGCAGATGAAATGGTGCGCCTGGACCGGGGACTCTCTCCCCAAATCGATGATGCACGCTTGCGGCTGTGTGCCGTGGTTGGGGAAGTCATACAGCTGGCCAACATCACCCGTGATATCGAAAAAGATTACGTGCGCGGCATCTTCTATCATCCGCAGCTACCCGGCCTGGAAGGCATTCGGCGTCAGCAGGGTATCCTGGAAGTACGCCGGCAGCTGGTGCTGCGGGCGCTGCGCCAGTTCCGCGAGTTTCCGAAGTATTTCAATACCATGCCAACTGCAACGATTTCACGGGCCCGGGGGGCCGCCATGCTGCTGATTATCACCACCTATGCCTATTACTGGCGTGCCGCCCAAAAAGCCGGGCTGACGGCGTTTGAAAAACAGGAGCGAATGACGCTGATGCGCGGTGCGGTCACCTGGCTGAAATGCGTCCTTTCCCGTCGGGCAACCGCGCGCTTTTTAAAATGGCTTGAACAAACGGTGATCAAGGCTTTTGAGCGCTGCAAGCCGGATGAGGGTAAGGTGTTTATCTGGGAGGATGGGCAATTCGATGTGGTTAAAACCCTCTCAAATGACTGATGGCTGTGTTGTGATCCGTTTCGAAATGCTCACGTACTTACGTGTACGCTCCGCTTTCTCACCGAATCACGCCTTGCCCTCAGCCATTTGAAAGAGTTTTAACACTTTTAAATATAGCAGTTTTTAAACCTCATCGCGATGATAGTCTGATTAAGGCAGTCATTTGGGGAAAATAGAGGGAAGGGCCCATCCTTATTGCCTCTGGAAAAAAATCCAGTATCAGGCTTCTTTGCCTGTTGTGATTTGTTTGATGAGGTTTAGAGAAGCATCCAGCGCCTTGCCTTTGAAACGACCCCTTAGCGCGGCCTCCAGCATTTGCGGCGTGATGACCCGCTTCATGGCAGCCAACACCGCCAGTGACGCCAGCGCCCAGTCCGGGCGTTTAATGCCCTGATCTTTTAGATCGACCGCATGGATGCGGGCCTTGCTGTGCGGCACACTCACGCCGTCGATTTGAACGACGAGCGCTTTTTTTCCCAGGCGCGCAAATAGCTCCCGCCGCCGCTCAACCCCTTCCTGATCCAGCGCTACGACCACATTCGGATTTTCAATTCCGGTAAAATCAATTTCCTGCGGTGATAAAATCAGCTCGCTGATTGAGGGGCCTCTGAGGACGGTAATATTATACTCATTTTTTTGAGTGGTTTTCATACCGGCCGTCAGCCCGGCGATACACAGCAGCTCACCGGCAGTAATCACCCGCTGACCGGCGCTACCGAGCAAAATAACCTCTTGGCGACCTTTTTGAGGCGCTTTAAATTGGGTTTCGATGACCGGCGGCTGCGGAACTTTTTTCTGGTCGGCGGCCAGGCGGCGATAATGTTGCCCGTACTCCGGGCGCACATTATCCGGCACAATGCCTTCGCGCGGCGGCAATTCGGCCAGGGCCTCATCGATCATTTTGGGGGTGAGCCGGTTTTTTTTGGTATAGCGCCCGGGGCAAACACCCCAGATGTCCAGCAGGGCGAATCCGTCGTATTCAATGGCATCCTGGATAAGCTGCGGCAGGTCTTTTTGATAGCCGGAGCATCGCCGCACATAGGGTGCGCCGGCGCAGCGAGCTACCTCGCAAATATCCAGGGGCCGCTCCAGGGCAGACAGAAAACCCGATCCCAGCTGGGCGTCCGGTGGCGTGGTAGCCGAGTACTGGCCGCCGGTCATGCCGAAATTAAAATTGTTTAAAATCAGCAGAGTCAGATTAAGGTTGCGGCGGCAGGCTGCCAGCAGGTGGGCACCGCCGATCCCCTGACCACCATCTCCCATGGTGACCACCACGTTTAGCTCCGGTTGCGCAATTTTTAGCCCGGCCGCATAGGTCAGAGCGCGACCGTGCAGTCCGTGCATGGCATGGGTGTGAAAAAACGTGTCAAACAGGCCCGAACAGCCGATATCGCTGACCATCACAATCTGATGGCCGGCCAACCCCATGTTTTGAAACGCCCGGTCAAGCTGGTGCGTAATGCGTTCATGTGCGCAGCCCGGACATAAAACCGGCGGTCTTGCCGCATTTAGCAGACTATTCATGGCCAAGCGCCTCCTTTATTCGGGAAGGCGTGATAAGCCGGCCATCCATTTGACCACAGAAGTCCACCGGCGTGTGAGGCAGAATCCGTTGGATTTCCCGCACATATTGACCCAGGTTCATTTCCACCACGACGATGCGTTTGGCATTGCGAGCAGCTTGCCGGATCACATTTTCCGGCACCGGCCATAATGTTTTTAAAATCAGCAGCGATATGGGTTTGCCCTTTTTCTTGCGGGCTTTAAAGACCGCTTTTGCTGCCCGGGCAGAGACTCCATAAGCAATCAGCAAGGTGTCGGCATCGCCGCTGCTGTAAAGTTCATGAAAAGAAAAGCGGTCGATGGCCGACAGCAGCTTGTTCTTTAAACGCGCCTGATTTTGAGCGATGACATCCGAATCGGTGGTGATATATCCATCGGGGCCGTGGGTCGAGGAGGTCTGGCGAACGAGAACTTCATGGCCGATGGGCAGAAAATTGGGAACCTGCTGCCCCGGGTCCACCCCAAAAGGCAACAGGGGCTGATCGGTTGGCGCTGCGGAGCGCTCGACAAGATCGGGGATCTCTATGTTTTGAAGATCGATGCTTTCACGCGTCATACCGATTTCTTTGTTGGACGCCAAAAAAACCGGACAGCGAAATTCTTCGGCCAGATTAAAGGCCTGCAGCGTCAATGCAAAACAATCCGCCACATCCACCGGCGCCAGAACAATCACCGGCAGGCCACCGCTGCTGCCCCAGCGTAAAAAATTAATATCGCCATCGGCCCCGCGGGTGGCCGAGCCGGTTGAAGGCCCCAGTCGTTGTACATCTACGATGACGATCGGTATTTCGCTGCCGATCGCAAAGGATAGGTTTTCACTGTAAAGGCTGATGCCCGGACCCGAGGTGGCGGTCATGACTTTCATTCCGGCCATGGATGCGCCCAGACAAAATCCAATCGAAGCAATCTCATCCTCACCTTGAATACAAATGCCACCCAGAGGCGGTAGCAAGTTGAGCATGTTGTGATAGATGGTGGTTGCCGGTGTGATGGGATAGCCGGCAAAAAACCGGCAACCTGCAGCAATGGCCCCACGGGCAATTGCCTCGTTGCCTTCTAATAAACTAAGACTCATATCTTCTAAACCTGTTCACATTTAAATTAATGACCGCTTCTCATTAATTTTCATACAAATCACATTTTAAAGGATTTGCGGGAGGGCGGTGGCTTATCTTTTCCGCCGAGTCTAAAGCTCCAGCTGGATTTCCTTTGAGCGGTAACTTTCTCCTGCCACGGGTAGCGAATACGGGTATGAAAGGACACTTCCAGGGCATCGACCAGTACACGCACTATTTTGGAGATATCGCGGGTCGTCAGGTCGCACTGGCTGAATTGTCCATCTGCGATGCGTTTGCCGACGATAAGCTGGACCATTTTTTTCAGTTTGGTGCGGGTGGGGTCCTGCATCGTGCGGGATGCGGCTTCTACCGAATCGACGATCATCAGAATGGCCGCTTCCGCGCTCTGTGGCTTGGGGCCCGGATACCTGAAGTCGAGTTCATCCAGGGTTTCCCTGGGCTGCTCCTTGGTTGCCAGGCTAAAAAAGTACTCCATCAGCTGGGTTCCGTGGTGCTGAACAATCAAATCCACCACGGCTCTGGGCAAGCCGGCGGTCATCGCGATTTTGATGCCGCTTTTAACGTGGTTGATAATCAATTCAGTGCTTTCCCAGGGGTCCAGCAAGTCATGTGGATTTGGGCTGTTGAATTGGTTTTCAATAAAATTTTTGGGCACTTCCATTTTGCCGATATCGTGGTAATAGGCACCTATGCGCAAAAGCAGTGAATTGGCGCCGATGGCCTCACCGACAACCTGTGCCAGATGGGCGACGGTCATCGAATGCTGATAGGTGCCGGGCGCGGTTTGCTGCAATTTTTTCAACAGCGGATGCTGCAAGTCCGAGTATCGATTGAGTTTAAAGGTGGAGGCCGTATCCCAGCTAATTTCCAGCAGCGGCAGCAGCAACAGCGCCAGGGGCCCGGCGGCCAAACCGCCAACAAAAGCCCAGCCGATTTGTTCCATCAAGGCCGGATTGAAGGATTCTGCCTGAAGCAGGGCGCTGATATTCAGCTGGCCCGTTGCTGCCGGAAAGACCGCCTGCCAATCCAGGCTGAAGGCCATAACGCTCAGCGCGTTGACCAATCCCACAATCACAGACGGCAGGATAATCTGCCAGCGTTTTTGTATATTGGCAGACACCAGTGTGGCCGCCAATCCGCCAAAAATAAGATAAAGCACGATGGGATATTGCGGGCCGGCAAACAGGCTGACCAGAATGGCCCCCACCACAGCGGTGCCGATGGCGGTCAGCTTTCCATGATTTAAGGAGATGACCATCAAGGGTAAAAATGCAAAAGGAATGATGTAGATCGGCCATGGCGTAAACAGCAGGCATCCCTTGAGCACAACGATACATAAAATCAACAATGATATCAGGGGCCGCTGCGGTGGTGCTTTGCGCGATCCATCTGTCAGCACCTTTGAAAGAAACAAGTTGTAGAAAATAACCATGAATAAAACCGTAAACACAACCCAGGGCGCGTTACGGTATATTTTTTTAATCTGTTGTTGTTGATAGGCGTTTAACAACAGCACATCTTCTTCGCTCAATACCTTGCGAAAGGGCACCAGAATTTCACCGGCCTGAAACGAGAGGGTCTCGATTGGATATTGACGGTGAATTTTGTCCAGACGCAGCGTATTTTCCTTTTCGTCGTAAATCAGGTTCGGCAGCAGGGTGGTCTGAGATATTTTTAAGACCGGGTCCAGGACGGATGCGTTTACCTGCCAGAAAAGCGCCTCAACTTTTTGCAGCAGCATCAGTCGCGCGGATTGAAGCGATGTCAGTTCATCAACAGGGGTCATCGCCGGTGCTTTGAGGGTGGGATCGTGGATTTCGATGGTTTTTTTACCTTTTAACCGTTTGGCGTCATCATAGATTTTATTTTGAAGAATGGACTCTTCAATGGTTAAAATGCCTTTCAGTAATTTTCTCAAATCCCGATATTGCAATACTTTGGACATGGTTTTAGCCGGGATATCCACACCAAATTCGGAGTTGATCAATAAAACCAGTTCATCGACGCGTTTTTTCCCGCGATCCTGATAGGTTAATAATTCCTTGGTCAGCACCTGCATTTTTTTTCTGGAGGCTTTGACGCGCTCAGGAACATAATTAAATACCGGGATAAACTGCGAAAGGGCCTGAATCCGCTTTGAACTCAGTGCCTTTTTCTGATCAAAAGTAAACGGCTGGCGGGCCCGGATCGACAGCGATGCGGTATTTTGAGGTTTGGGCGGTCTGACGGCCAAATAGATGTTTTCCACAAAGCAGGCAAAAATCGTCAATGCAATCAACGTCACATTTAACAGTAATTTCATAAAAAAATTTGATATCAGTGGTCGTTCCATAGATCCTGCTCTAACCTACCCGTTTTGATGATCCCTGACAGCATTGCGTATGAGGGTCTTTATCATATAAAGCCCGGCAAATTGAGTCAATCAAATCCGACTTTGCCCCTTAATTTTTCTCCACAATTGCCGATATATATACTGTCGGAATCAGGCGGAATTACCATCAGGCGCTGATGCGTTTCCGTAAGGCCCTGTAATTGTACAAACTTTAGCACGATTATTGACTTTTTAAGGTCTTTCTGAGATAATATACTGTAATAACTAGATGATTTTATCATACAGTCACTGATATTTAACTGGATTGTGTTATTTTTCGATTTACAATCAGATCGACTATCCGTGCGGCCATTATCGCAAGTGCCCTGCCATACTCAGTAAAATATAAAACGGCCGAAAGTGGTTATACAGGAGGACGAAAATGCTGGGTAGAACATTTGCCCGTTTTAAAAAACAAAAAAAGAATGGGGCTTCGGTGGCCTCCTCTAAGAAGGGAAACGGCGGTGCTTCGGCCGTCGGCCGACTGGCAAGGATATTAAGCGCTTCTGGCAGGGTTAGTCTGGCTTCTTTGCGCAAGATGGCTCGGGAAGAGGAAGCTGACGCCTTTGTCAAATTTGTCCAGCGTCCGGTGCTTGTGGGTTCTGCGGTCAAGACGGGGATTATTTCCAGTCAATCGGGAATGGCCAGCGAAGAACTCAACAGTACCCAAATTTTTGAACCCTCCAAAAGTATGGGCAGCTCCATATCCGCTTCCGAGAGTTTGAAACATGCCGTATACCCGCTGGTCAAAGGTGAATATCCGGCAACTCCCCGCGGAAGCTTTTATATCGGGCGTATCAACGGTAACGATATGATTATGCCCGATTATGCCATATCCAAGCGCCACGCCATCATTGACATTGAAGATAGCGCCTACTTCATTCGGGATGCCGGATCAACTAATGGCACCAAGATAAACGGCTCGCGATTGGCTAAAAAACGCGTCAGGCTCAAAGACAAGGATGTCATTGGTTTCGCCCGGTACGAATTTACCTTTCTGTATCCAAAATCTCTCTACGAAATGTTGTGTGAAGCGAAGAGCTAAAGGTTAGCTAATCGATGCACTTGAAACCGACCGCGCTTGTGGCGGTAAGGTGAGGTGGTTTTGCAGGTTACGGCGGCTAAAGATTTAGTTCTGCTTTAACGGCACGTCCAAATTTTTCAATCAGGTACGGCTTTTTAATGTAGGTTCCCGCACCAATCCGTTGGGCCTCTTTGACCCGCTCGGATTCTGAATATCCACTGGCAATGATGGTTTTTTGACCGGGATGTATTTGCAATATTTTCTGATAGGTCTCAAGGCCGTCTATGCCCGGGTCCATGATCATATCCAGCACGATTAAATCCACTTTATGATTGACCAGGTAATCGACCGCCGCTTCACCGCTGGAGACAGTGGTTACCGTATAGCCCAATTTCTCCAGCATTTCAGAAGCAATTTGCCGCTGATCAGCTATATCGTCAATAATCAGGATGGATTCTCCATTGCCCTTAATGGCTTCAATATCAAATAGCTCCGTGTCTTTGTCCAATTCCTGGCGGGTTACCGGAAAATAGAGGGTAATGGATGTACCCTCACCCTCCTGGCTTTTAATATCGATAGAGCCCCTGTGATCTTTTACCGTTCCCCAAACCACTGCCATTCCCAGGCCGGTGCCACTGCGTCCCATGCTTTTTTTGGTATAAAACGGTTCAAATATACGCTCAATATCTTCGGGAGAAATGCCAATACCGGTATCTTCAACCGTCAGGGTAACGTAATCGCCTTTGCCAATCTCATCAAAAGCATTCAGCAGTTTGTCTTCGTGGCGATTTTCAGTGCGTATCGATATGTGTCCCCCATCGGGCATGGCCTCCGCCGCGTTGGATACCAGGTTCATGATGGTTTTGGACAGGTGAACCGGCGAACCCAATATATTTAACAAGTTGGCGTCTAACTGACGCGAGACCTTCACATCCGGGTTGTCCAGCAGCAGTTTCTCATACTCGGGGCTCAGCAAGTATTCTGATACGATACTGTTTATATTAACGACTTCGGTAGCCGCCACGCCCCTGCGGGCCAGGGTTAATAGATCCTGTACAATGGCCGCCGCTTTTTCGCCGGATTTTTGAATGGTCAAAATGGGCTTGGTCAGCGGGCTTTTTTCTTCCAAATCCATCAATATGAGTTCCGGATAGCTGACGATGCCGGACAATATGTTGTTCAAATCATGGGCAACACCGCCGGCCAGCGTACCGATGGCCTCCATTTTTTGGGCGCGTTGCAGCTGGGCCTGCAAATCCTTTTTTTCGATATCGGCTAATTTGAGCTCCGTAATGTCGTTGCCAATACATAAAATTTCCACAAAGCGCCCATCGTCATCAAATATCGGTTTATAAGTCCAGGCGATCCAAGCCCTTTCATTGTTTTTGAGCTTGGTTTCATTTTCACTGACCACGGGCCGATCTGGGTCCTTTTGCAGAATTTGGATCCAATTTTCAAAACCTTGCCGCGTGATACGGCGTTGCGGCCACATGATCTCACCGGCAGCCTTACCCATGATCTCATTTTCAGCATAGCCGAAGAATCGATGCGCAAATTCATTGGAAAAAGTGATCCGGCCCCGCGTGTTCATTCTCAGGATAATACTATTGGCAGTTTCAACCAGCTGGCGATATTTATTTTCGCTCTGCTCAAGTTTTTTAAATGACATGGCATTGATGATGCTGGTTGCCAATTGGGATGTGACACCGATTAAGAGATTAACATCCGTTTGCCGCAGCGGTGCTTTGGATTTGATATTGTCGACAGCCAAAATCCCAAGCGGTTCCTGTTCGTAAACGATAGGGACACAGATTACCGATTGACCGCCCATGCGTTTGGCAAATTCCAGGCTGCGCGGAGACAGTGTGTCTTCAATTTCCCTGATATCTTCAATTAAACGCGGCTTGCCCTCCCGCATGGCCTGGACAAATAGGCCCCTGGATTCCGGATTGGTTAAGCTAAATTCAAGGTTTTTTAAAAATTTTTCCTGTTCGCGCGTATGGCCGTATCCGGCGCTGAAACGCAAAAAGGACTTGTCCTCTTCTGCGAGCATGATCATGCCGCGATCGTAATTAAGACGCTTTTCCATAACACTGACAATGCTTTTGAGCAGGTCGTCAATGGCCAATATTTTAGATGCCGCCTGGCCGATCTCCTGTACGAGCAACGCATTGTTGTAGCGAATATTGCTTTCCAAAATATGATCTTCGGCGGCGGTTTTTTGGGTTTTTAGTGTCTGGGTCAGCTCTTTTCTGGCAAGAAATTCCGAATAAACGGAAATGGCTGCGGTCAGCAGCGCGATGCACAATGCCCCGGTACTCAAAACCGGCGAGGATCCAAACCAGAAAAGCACCAGAACGGAAAAAACAGCGGCCAGCAAAAAATAATTGCGAAACCGCTTCCAAAACAAATGCGGCTGTTTGGTCCAGCTAATAAGGTAGCGGCAGCAATCATCTCCCTTGTGAAAACAGGCAGGATGCTCAACGGTGGCCAGCGTATCTGTAAACAGCTTGGCTAAACCTTCCAGGGTCCCCATCCGATTGGCACATTGGTAGGGTTTTTCGGCGACACCGGGTTTGGGTTTGGCGGTCACTTCCACAGCATTGGGCTTCAATTTTTTTGCTTTGACGCTGGCGCCGCGACTCATATAAGGGTACAGCTTCTCTGAAAGTTGATAAGTTGCCGTCAAACTCATTAATCCCAAGATAATCTGCTTGACAGCACCGGCAGCCGCTGATGTTGCTGAATAGCGCCCGACATCCCGGGCAATATTGGCATTGCCGGTCTTTTCTACGAGCGCTGCATGAAACCTGTCGATCTGGCCCTGATTAAACCAATGCGCAGGATCTTCAACCTCAAAGCGGGTCATTCTGGCAGCATCCAACACCGCATCAATAGAGACTTCTGGATAATTTTTGATGAGGAACTCTAAATAGATCTTCATCAAACGGCTATTGTATAAAGGTGCTGTGTCATTCATGCCGACAACTCGCTCAGCATAGTGTTAAGGCTTTGTCTGTCCACCAATGCGTCCCAAAAATTTAACATTTTTCCTGTGGTCCCGACAGTTTTTCCCGGGTGTCCAATGACCCATTTTACCTGATTTTTGGCCGGCAATACAAGGCCAAAGAATTATTTCTAATGATTGCTTAAGGATATTACCATCGAGAGGTTTCATCCGACGGGGCGCACAATTTTAGAAGCCGGCACCAGATGAACCTTTTTTTGCAGATCCGGCAACATTTCCCGTAATATCTGATACGTTGTTGCGTGTGGGTGGAGGATGCCCACCGCCTGACCGTTGCGTCTGGCAATCCGTATCAGTTCTTTGATCTGGTTGCGGATAAACTCCGGCGTCGGGTCATGGTCGAGAAAAACATCGCGCTGGGCGAATGGTATCTGAAACAGCCGTGCGGATGGTTCGCACAAAGAATCCGCCGATGTACGGCTATCAATAAAATAAAGACCTCGTTTCTTCAAAACTGAAAATATCTGATACAGCTGGGTCGATTCTGCGGTTAACCGGGAACCCATGTGGTTATTGACGCCTTTCACTCCCGGCAGCGAGTTAAGGTTTTTATCAAGTTGGGCAATCAATTCATCGGCGGACATGGAAGTCAACAGCGTTCCGGGGCCCGGGTTCACCGCGGGATACTCAACCGGTTCCATCGGCAAATGCAGCATTATTTCCAATCCCTTTGATTCTGCCAGCCGGACAGTTTTTTGCTGAAAAGGACTGTGGGGCAAAATAGAAAAGGTCAAAACCACATTCAATTGCGCGAATTTTTTGGCTATTTTTTTGTCATAGCCCAAATCATCGATAATCAGCGCTACAGATGGCAGGCTTTTGTGTGGCTGCGGTTCGGGAATCGTTTCTGGAATTTTTGCTTTAGCCAACGGCTTGGCAGGCGGCGGCTTTTCTTTTGGATAAATCTCAAAAGTCGGTTTGGGGGCTGCTGGCGCTGTTTTGGTCTTCGCGGACGAGGTGTTGGCAGGGCTAGAAACAGGGGTCCCGGGCGGCAACAGGGTATAGATCAAAAAACCGGCAGCGGCGACCACCACAGCCAAGATGACCAGTCCGGACAAGGCTTTATAAAATGGACTTTTAGCGGCGGCCTTTTTGCGTGGTTTTTTGGGTCGTCGTTTTTTACGGGTTGGTTTTCGTTTAGCCATTTAAACGCTATCGTTAGGAGCACCGGTTTCCATCAGACCGAAATAAAGGATCAGCTGTTCAAACTTTTAAAGATGTCATAGCTGTTCAGGATTTCAAGCGCCCGGACGACCTGATTATCAGTCATAAGTCGATCGCGATTCAATGGGCCGACTCTAAACTGTATTTCTTGATTTTGTGACTCGCTGTTTTGGGAATCGTCGCTTTTCTTTTTATCTTTTCCAGGATCGGCTTCAAGATGATTTAACAAATCTTTTTCTTTTAATAAGCCTTCGTCCTTTGAATCTTTGGGGTCAATCCGTTTGTGTTTTAATACGATGTCCGGTTCGATACCCTTGGCCTGAATGGATCGCCCATTGGGTGTAAAATACCTGGCAATGGTCAGTTTAACCCCGGAACCGTCCCGCAATGTCTCCACGGTTTGCACGGATCCTTTGCCAAAGGATGTTGTGCCCAGTATCAGGGCTCGTTTTTGATCTTGAAGCGCACCGGCCACGATTTCAGAAGCGCTGGCACTGCCACCGTTGATCAGCACCACAAGCGGATAACTGCGAATATCTTCATCCGGCGTGGCCATATATACCTTAGTGTTTTTCTTGTTTCGTCCTTTGATGGATAGAATTTTGCCATCTTCCAGAAAAAGATCGGTTACCTGGATGGCCTGATTCAGCAAACCGCCGCCGTTGTTTCTAAGATCCAGTACCAGGCCTTTAACCGGAACCTCTGCGGATTCCATTTTATCCAATGCAGCTTCGAGCTCCTTCGTAGTGCTGCCTGAAAACTGCGACAAGCGAATGTAGTTGTAGCCCGGTTTAAGCTCGATGGCCTTAACACTGATAATTGGAATAACATCCCGAACCAGCTCAAACTCAAGCGGTTCTTTTTCCCCTTCGCGTATGATCGTCACCACAACTTTGGTGCCTTTCGGACCCCGCATCATATTGACAGCGCCACGTAAATCTTTCACCGGCTTGCCATCAACTCTTACAATTCGGTCCTGGGCCACAATACCAGCCTTATCTGCGGGTGTGTCTTCGATGGGAGAGATAACGGTGACAAACCCATCTCGCATGGTGATATGGATCCCAATACCCGTAAACTTGCCCTTGGTATCAATTTGCAAATCTTCAAATGCCTCTGGCGGCATCAGGGATGAATGCGGATCCAGGCTATGCAGCATACCTTCGATCGCTTTTTCAATCAGCTCCTTTGCCTCAACATCGTCAACATATTCTTTTTCGATAAGTTCGATAACATCCGCAAAAATCTTGAGTCCCTCGTAGGATTCGTCACTTTTAGCGGCAAGATCACCAAAAAAACCGGCCCCAATCGTCCAAAAAACCACGGCGCTGACCATGATCATCCAGATCTTAACATTTTGAATCTTTTTCAATTTCATTTATGCACTCCTTGAAAGTGTAGTCTCACAAACGCACCGTGATCAACAGTTCTCAATTGCCCATCTTGGGCGACAAGCCCGTCAGCTTTTGGTGAGATTTCCAATTCTTGTCAACAATCGGCTATGGCAAGCAACTGTAAGCTCGTTTGTATGGTTGTTGTTATGTCTTAACTGAAAAATTAGCTGGATTCAAGCCATTGCATTGGATCCAATGGTTCGCCATGGTGTCGAACTTCGAAATATAGCATAGGGCCGCTGATAGAGCCGGTATCTCCCACGGTGGCAATCACCTCACCGGCTTCGACCGAATCCCCCTTTGATTTAAAGGCATCTTCAAGATGGGCATAGACCGTATAGTAGCTGTCCCCATGATCTATGATAATCATGTTTCCGTAGCCTTTAAACCAGTCGGCATAAAGAACTTTACCGGCAAATACAGCCTGAATCGGTTCGCCTATTTCGGTTTGAATCTCAATCCCGCTGCGAAAATTCAATACCTGATAACGGGTATTTTTAAACTCACCGAAAAGACTTACTATTTTACCCTTTACCGGCAGTTTAAGCAAGCCTTTATATGACCCAAACGACTCGTCTGTGCGATAATCATCAGGCACTGCTGAGCTGGTGCCCAACATTTTAATTTTTTCATCTAGATCCTGGGCGGCCTGCTTCAATGATTCAATTGCGGCCAACTGGGCTGATTTTTCTTTGCGTACATAGGCCAAAAGTTTGGAGCGTTGGTTGCGCTCGGTAGCCACGCGATTGATTTGTTTCTGATAAGTGTCGGCTCTGCGGCGCTTTTCATTTCTATGCGTCTCCAGACGCGATCGCACAATGTCAAATTCGCGCCGGTTTTCAATTAAATCCCTGATCACCTTGTTATCCTGGGCAAGAATCAGCTCGATGGCCTTTTGGCGCTGGAGGAGTTCTTGCAGATTTTCAGCCGAAGCCAGCACGTGGAATTTTCCCAGCCAGTTCAATTTATAGAGCGCCACCATGCGGTTGGCGACATAGCGCTCATTGGCCTCTATTTGATGCGCCAGTTTAGCGGATGCCGCCTTTGTTTCGGTGATCATTTTATCCAGACGATCAATTTCGCGACTGAGACTGGCGGTGCGCTTTCGTGAGCGGTTCAACGCCCGATCCGCCCGGTTTAACTGCTGAATAATATCGCTTTCCTTGTGGATGAACTTTTGAATTTTAACCCGGCTCTTTTCGATTTCACGACTGATATCCTGGGCTTTCTTCTTATATTCGTCGATCGGCGCTTCTGGCTCCTGGGCATTTATCAAGGAGCCAACGACAACTATCAAAAAACAGCCTGTCATCTGGCATAAATATCGAATATATCTGTTCATTTTAGATGACACCAGGATCACCTTGGTGGTACAAGGCATTCGTTTAAATTGTGCCAATCGATTGACCTGCTAGATCTATTTTGCCATATCCGGCACAAAACCGCAAAGCTTTGCAAAGCGAGAGGATCTTAGGGCTTTGGCATCTTTGCGTGAGGATATGATTCCGTTTTCGTTGCTAAGTTCTCAAATATTGTTTGAGAGATAAATAAGAGCCAAACCAGCCAATCAGCATGCTCGTCAAAATGATCAGACCCGCCATAAGCGGCGAGAGAAAACGAATGTTAAACAATCCTGCAAAGGCGCCTTGTTCGATATTGGAGGCCATCAGCCAGTAAGCCCCAAACAAGATAGCCAACCCGATGACCGCGCCGGCGGCGCCCTGCATCAGACCCTGAAAGTAAAACGGAATCTTGATAAAATGCTCAGCGGCACCCACCAGCCGCATGATTTCAATTTCATCCCTTCGTGAATAGATGACCAAGCGGATCGTATTGGCTACGATAAACACCGCTGCCATAAAGAAAATACCGCACATGATATATCCGGCTAATTTAAACAGATTAAAAATCTGAGTGAAGCGTCCCAGATACCGCTGCCCGTATTCAACTTCGTCGATGGCTTCCAAAGCATCAATCTGGGTGGCCAGGACTTCCGCATTTTCCCAGTTTTGGGATTTTGGGTTTAACTGGATTTCAAATGCGTCGGGTAAGGGGTTTTTATCCAGGTTTTCAAAAAGCGATGCCTGGCGTTTCATGCGGGATTTCAATTGCCGCAACGCCATCTCTTTTGAAATAAAGCGCACGTTTTCAACACCGGGCATCGCCTTGATTTGATCCCATACGCCCGTGCGCTGTTCCGGTGGAAAATCCGGCTTAAGATAGGCCATCACCCGCAGTCCTTTTTTCCAGAAATTCATCATTTCACTGGTGTTGATAAAGAAAAGAATGAATGTGCTGACGATGAGGATGGATAGCGAAATGGTCAGTAGCGTGATGATATTTAGCAGCCGATTATTGCGAAAGTCTTCAAGGGCTCTTTTAAAAAATAGAATTATCATATTGCTTATCGATTATTGACGATCCTTCTAATCGCCCCTGATTTAAAAGCAACACCCGCCCGCCGGTTTTGTGAATAAGGGCTTTATCGTGCGTTGCGATGACAACGGTTGCACCCCGGATGTGCACGCCATTTAACAATTTCATTATAGTTTGGGCGGAATCATCATCCAGGCTTCCAGTGGGTTCATCGGCCAGGATAATTTTCGGATCCCCGACGATGGCGCGGGCAACAGCGACCCGTTGCTGTTCTCCGCCTGATAGACTGGGTGGATAAGCGGTTTGCCGATCTTCCATGCCGACTAGGCGCAGCACACCGCTGACCCTCTTTTGGATCAAGCGTCTTTTTTTACCGGCGGCCTCAAGTACCAGCGCAACATTATCAAAAACGCTACGGTTGGCGATGAGCTTGTAATCTTGAAAGATAATACCAAATTTTCTGCGCAGGAACGGCAGGCGCTTGCGCGGAACGCGGGAAAGATTCATTCCATCAATCAAGACCTGGCCTTCCGATACCGGTTCAGCCAAATACAACAGCTTGAGCAGCGTGGTTTTTCCTGCGCCGCTGGCACCGGTAAGAAATACGAAATCATTTTTGAAAATATCGAGTGTAATATCAATCAGGGCTTTTTTGGTGCCGTAATTGCGATGAACATGGAACATCCGAATTATGGAGCGCTTGTCATCGGTTTCCATCATTCAATGATTTCCTGCCCCATCGCACGATAAAGTGTGGCTTTTGCAATCTTAAAATTGTAAAGGGCATTAAAATAATTGGTCAGCGTATCGGAAAGCAACGTTTGGGCGTCTAAAACATCGGTGGTGGTGGCTACTTGTTCTTTAAACCGTTCCTGGTTGATACGGAAATTTTCCTTGGCCTGCTCGATGGCTTTTTCAACAGTGAGGATATTTTTTTCACTTTCGCGGGTTCGCAGAAAGGCCGTTTTAACCTCCAGCTCTATGTTGTCTAAAATCTGCTCCCGGCGATACTGCGCTTGTGAAAGACGGTGCAATTTTTCTCTTACGCCGAAATGGGTGCGGCCCCATTCCCAGAAGTCCCATTCAGCTGTTGCCCGGATATTCCAGCTTTTCGCATCGGAAATGCCGTCCCCGCCGCTCGAATTCCACTCATCTCCGACGCGGATATATTCACCTCTTAAATTAACCGATGGCATGTAATCTCTTTTGGCCAGCGTCACTTCTTTTTCAGCGATTTCAACATCCAGATCCGCTATAATGATTTCGAGGCGGTCATTTTTAGCGGTGTCCAGGCAATATTGGAAATCATGCACAAACGGCGTATAGTCAAGGACATCCTGCAACTCCACCGCTGCGTTGACCCGGCGCCGCAGAAGTATATTGAATTGAGATCTGGCGATCGCCAAATCGTTTAGGGCGACTATTTCATCCTGGCGGGCATTGGCCAGCGATGCCTGGGATTCCAGTAAGTCGTTGAGCGGGGACATCCCCACCTCGTAGAAGTTTTCGGCCACCTCTTTTTGAGCGGCAATCTGGTTGACCCTTTGCTTGGCAACATCCAGCAGTTTGACGGCTTTTAGTACCGAGTAAAATGCATTTTTGGCATCCAGAATCACATCCTGCCGCGTAATTTTCTCACTAAACTCGGCTGCATCCAGGCCCAGATCAGCGATTCGATACTGGTTAAATATTGAAAAACCTCTGAATATCGGCTGGTTAAAGGACGTCACAAACGTATACTCATCGTCGGGACGCACAACAAAGTCTTCTCCGACCAGACCGGTTAGTTCCTGGGTCTGCTCCCGGTTTCGATGCAGATAATCATAGGAGGCACTGAGGGTCGGGAAAAACTCAGTGATGCGCGCCTTGCGGTTTTCCTGGGCGGCCTTGACTTCTTCCTGGGATCGTTTCAGGTTTAAATTTGCCTCCAGAGCTGCTTTGATGGTATCAGTGAGTGAAAGCATTTGATGCTGCTCATCGGTCGCTGAAACCGCTGGTATCAACAGGATGTGTCCAGCGAGCAAATATAAAAATAGATTCCGAAGAGCCTTGCTGATTATCTTCATATTGGCGCCTTTATCGGCTAGCATGCGAAGCATTTTAAAGATACGAATTGACCGATCCTAATTTTATTGCTACAAACCTGCGTGAGTTCAAGGAGTGCCTCTCGGGTTTTCCTTGCTTAAAGCCTCCGCTGAATCCCATTAACAGGCTTCTTCATTATTGGTGGAGGCTTTTTTATATCCAATGATACTTTTAAAATCAATATTTTCTTGGCAAGCGATTCCAATCCTATAATTCGATTCGTCCAACAAATCCTGTAGTTACTCGGAAAAATGTGACAAAGAAGATACCTGACTATAACGGTACCCCGGTGGCGGACTGCAGGCTAAAATTCCTGTTTTTATATTTTGGCGATTTCGTGTTATACCTTTTTTTAATGATATGATCATTGTTAGCGTAAAACTATCATAACCCCCCATTCCATGACCAGGACATTCGCCATGAAAGCAGAATTAATCGAGCTGTTGTGTCAGAAGTCTTTCAAATTCAGCCAAGAACCCATCTATAAACTGGTGTCAGGCCGCATGAGCCAGTTTTACGTCAATTGCAAACCGGTAACTCTCAGCGCACGGGGCATGTTTCTGGCCGGACATCTGTTGTTTGAGTCGATCAAAGACGAGGATGTCAATGCAGTTGGCGGCCTCACTTTTGGCGCCGACCCGCTGGCAGTGGCCACAGCGTTTGCTTCCGAATTAAAGGCCAAACCCATCAACGCCTTCTCTATTCGTAAGACCCAAAAGGATCATGGCATGATCCGCTGGATCGAAGGCGATGTTGCACCCGGTGAGCGGGTGGCCATTATCGATGATGTGGCCACGACCGGCGGCTCCACCATCAAGGCCATCGAGCGGGCCCGCAGCGAGGGGCTTGATGTTGTCAAGGCGGTCATATTTGTTGATCGACAGGAAGGTGGGCTTGATAACATTCGGCAGCATGTGTCGAATGCTGCCAGCATTATTACACGGGATGAGCTTGTTGAGCGGTATAAGGCCCTTTTTGAAGGGCCCGGTTCATAGGTTCAAGGTTCAAAGGTTCAGAGGTTAATTAACAGCAGAACATGTTCTGATTTGATAACAAGGCGCGACAATTAGCAGCAGGTTCGCGAAAAGCATACTTGATTCTGAAACCCTCGAACCTCTGAACCCAGAACGCGGAACCGATTGGTGGCATAAAACTTAGGAAGTACTAAAACCCTTTTAATGAAACAAGAAGCCCCAGGCCTTCACTTCACAATATATGTGGCACACGCATCGTCGGATTCCCAGGCAGTGACCCGGCTGATACGGACCGATTTATCGCCGATTTTGCTATGTAGCGCAGTCGCCACATAATAAGCGATGTTCTCCGATGACGGCTTGCCATCCGGTATATAGTCGAGCTCGTTTAAATATTTGTGATCCAATTTTTTAATCACATCGGCCAAATGGGCTTTGATCTCTCCAAAATCCATCAGTACGCCGCCGGCGTTTAATTTGTCTCCGGTGACATACACCTCAATTTTCCAATTGTGACCGTGCATATTTTCACATTTGGCACCGACCATTGTTAGCTGATGCGCTGCTGCAAAACGTGTGACCACTTTTAGTTCAAACATGTTTGGTTTATCTCAACTTTCATTTTCAAATGCTTAAAATTTGCATTTCGTGATCTAAAATCGATTAGCCGGTGGCTTTGTTGGCATCGCCTTTGAGGATGTTTTTTATTTTATGTGATATTTTCTTTGATTCGAGTTTGGCAAACTCTTTCAGAAGTGTTTCCTGCTTTTTGGTAAGGTGTGTGGGGGTCTTAACGGCAACCTGAATGATCTGGTCTCCCCGTTGTGTCGTTCTGAGAGAAGGAATACCTTCTCCATGGAAATAAAATACATCGCCCGGTTGAGTGCCTTTCGGAACTTTGAGGATTTTATCGCCGTTTAGGGTCGGTACGCTGATTTTATCGCCTAAGGCTGCCTGGACAAATGAGATGGGGATCTCACAAATGATATCCGTATCCCGCCGTCTGAAAAACTCATGCGGCTGGACATGGATAAAGACATACAGATCGCCCGGGGGGCCTCCCATAGCACCGGGCTCGCCCTCTCCGGTCAGGCGCAACCTTGAGCCGTTGTCGACACCGGCCGGGATTTTGACCGCAACCTTTTTACGGGCCATCACCTGACCGGTTCCGCGACATTTTGGACAGGGATGGGTAATAATCAGGCCGTTGCCCCGGCATGTCGGGCAGGTGGTGCGAACGGTAAAAAATCCCTGACTGCGCGAAACCTGTCCGCTACCGCTGCAATGCCGACAGTTCTCCGGTTCGGTGTCTTTCTCGCATCCGTTACCGCCGCATTCGGGGCACACCTCCCGCTTTTCAATTTCGATTTCAGTTTCGATGCCAAAAACCGCTTCCATGAAATCCAGTTTGATATCATATCGCAGATCGGCACCGGGCATGGCGCGGCTCCTTGATCGGCGGCGGGATGAGAAACCAAAGAAATCTTCGAAAATGTCACCGAAGCTGGTAAAAATATCTTCAAAGCCGCCAAAACCGCTAAAGCCGCTATTTTCGAGTCCGGCATGGCCGTATTGGTCATACAAAGAACGCTTTTGGGGATCCCGCAGAACCTCGTAAGCCTCAGCAGCTTCCTTGAATTTTTCTTCTGCTTTTTGGTCGTTTGGATTTCGGTCCGGATGGTATTTTAATGCCAATTGACGGTAGGCGGCTTTAAGCTCTGTATCAGAGGCATTTCGGCTGACACTAAGAATTTCGTAATAATCCCGTTTGTTACTCATAATTTTTTCCAAAAAATCGATATTTCTGCGCCTAATTTGAGTGATTGTCGAGGTTGCCGCAGCTACAAGGCAGATGTCGTTCCGCTATAGTCACTATGCGGAACGGCATTTTACGCAGTAGATGTGGTGAAATCGACAAGCCCGAAGGGTTTTAAATTTTGAAATGTTAATTGGTAGAATTCATTTAAATAACATATTAATACCTTTTCAAAATTTAAAACACTCAATTTAGGACTAAAGTAATGCACCTAAATATGATGTCAATTTAACGCTGTGGTAATCGGTCTCGGGCACGCGTGCTCCATAGGAAAACCGCAACCGATATCATCATAACCGCTGCCCCCAGCGGAAATGCGGCTTGAAGCTGAAATACATCCATCATCAAACCACCGATTAATGCGCCGCTCAGCATTCCCAGGCTGTGTGCCAGTGTCAGAAGGGCCATCACAGAGCCCATTGAGTCTGTTTCACTGCCCTTAAGGACAGCAATGGCCATCAAGGCCGGCACGGCGATGCCGCCGCCGATGCCTAAAAGGATACTGGCCCACACCAGCCCCGCGAAATCCGGCACCCACCTAAACGAAAAAATGGCACCCGCAACGATCAATCCTCCGGACACCACCATCCAACGTTTGTTCAGTTTGTCGGCCAAATACCCCATGGGCACGTGCAATATGCCGCTGACGAGCACACCCAGCATGATGAGTATACCGATGGCCGAACTTGAAGCGTTATATTTAATTTTGGCATACAGTGGCAGAAAGGTCCAGATAATTCCGATACACAGAATGTGGGAAAACCTGATCAGAAAAATACTGGTTATATCCCGCTCTGCAAATAGCTGTTTCCATTTTACCGGTGATTTTCCGCTGCTGAGGTATTTTTCACTATGGGTCGGGGGCAGCAAAAACAGGCTCAAAAAAAAACCGATGAGGGCCAACAGCCCCATACAGGCAAAAGATGTTTCAAGACTGAACCGGTCATGGATGAAACCGCCTAAAAACGGCCCGAGACTTAACCCGCAGAACATGGACATGTTAAATAGCCCCATGCTAAACCCCTCATTGCCCGGAGGTGTAATATCGCCAATATAGGCTTGAATGATGGGCATCAGCATGGCCGAGGCAATCCCCTGAAAAAACCGCAGAACAATCAGCGCGTTGATGTCTTTAAAAACGATAAACCCCATTGAAATTGCCGCGTAGGCCAAAAGTGCAGGCACAATCAAGGGCTTACGCCCTTTGCGGTCCGACAGACGGCCGAAATACGGCAGGAAAAAAATTCGCGCCAGCGAAAAAGAGCCAAAAATCATCCCGATATAAAATCCGCTGGCCCCCAGCTTATGGGCGTAGACCGGAAGCAAGGGTATGACGATACCCACACCGGTGACGGTGGCAAATATGGAAAAAAAAAGGGTTGAAAATATTCTTTTGTCGCCAATGTTCATGGATCTGATTATTTTTCTTGCTTCTATAAATAGGCAGCTGACTATTTGCTGGTGAATGAGGGAACTGTTTTGGAGCTAACCATTTGTTTAGCGCGGCACAATTAGAAAACAACCGAGGACGAGGACGAGTAGGAGGACGAGTACGATAAAGCGCATGAGCCTTCGTCCTCGTCGTCCTCGTGCTCGTCCTCGAGATTTCAAACCACCAGGTTCCCGAAACCCGCAACACGTAATGCAATACCCGCCGTCAGCACCTACTATCCCCAAATGATCGCTACCAGACCGACCAGCCCGCAGTAGGGTGCAAACAGATGCAAGCCCCCTTTTTTGACCACCTGCAGCAGCACTTTTAAAGCGGCGTAACCCACAATTGCCGCTGTGATGGCGCCCACCAAAGGTATCTGAATGGTCGACCCTGCAGCGAATAAGCCCTCTTTGGGGCTCAGCATTCCAGCGCCGACGATGGCCGGTATCGAAAGCAAAAAGGAATATCGAGCTGCAATCTCGCGGTCGATACCCAATAGGAGGCCCGTACTGATGGTGGCGCCCGATCTTGAGATGCCGGGGATAATGGCCAATCCCTGCACGATGCCGATAGTAAACGCGTTTTTAGGAGTGAGGCGATCGATACCGGCCGCTGGGCCGTCTTTGGTTTTACCTCGGGTCGCCCATAACAGCAAGCCGGTGACGATCAGCATCACACCCACGATCATCACCGACGAAAACAGCCGGTCTGCTATACTGTTAAATAACAGCCCCAGCACTGCGGTGGGGATGGATCCGATAACGATCAGCAGGGCCATTTTTAGTTGCGGATCGGATTCAATTGCAGCCCGCATCTCCTCTTTTTGACCTGTCATCGCCATTAGCCGCAACAGCGCCAGGACGATATCTTTAATCTCCTGTCGAAAGACGATGATAACGGCCACCAGTGTTCCCAGATGAACACAAACGTCAAAAAAAAGCTCGGCTTCTTTGAGCCCAAGTAATTGCTGCAGCAGCACCAGGTGTCCCGAGCTGCTGACCGGTAAGAATTCGGTCAAGCCCTGGACAATGCCCAGTAGTATCGCATCCGCCAAATCCATATGCTGATCCTATAAAATAATTTCGCCTGTTCGTGCGGTACTGTACCCACCCAGATCTTCCACCCGTTGCTTAAAATCACGGCGGTTGATGATGTCAAAAAGCATCCGGATGGCATCGGTTTCGAAAAATTCCGGGAGAACAACCAGATCGTACTGTTCGGTAACGACCGGGATAAAGTCCAAATCCAGTGCCTTGGCAGCGGCATAAATCCCGAGGCCGGCATCTGCGGTTCCACTCAAAACGGATACGGCTACGGCCATATGGGTAAATTCTTCGTTTTGATACCCGTTAATATCGGCGGCTTTGATGTTCAATTGGCTTAATTTGTAATCCAATAAAATTCGCGTGCCAGAGCCGATTTGACGGTTGATAAAAGAAATCCCTTTGCGACTGAGATCTGCGATACCGCCAATTTGCTTTGGGTTGCCCTTCTTGACAATCAGACCCTGATCGCGCTCTACCAGATGGACCAGCCTGGCAGGCGTATCCGGCAGGTATTTTTTGAGATAGGACACATTATAGCTTCCATCAGCGGTATCCAGAAGGTGGGTGCCAGCCAGGTGGCACACGCCGCGCTTGATAGCCATCAGCCCGCCCATGCTGCCGACATGACTGGAGGAAAGCGTTAGCTCACTGTTGCGGGCCTTGAGCTGATCAGCGAGAACATCCAGGGAATTATCATGGCTGCCAACGATAACGATGGTTTTGCGAATGGCTGGCAGTGCGCGAAGCAATTCCGCCGAAACGATCTCATTGTCGTTAATGCCTTCGATGTGGTTGGGTATGCGAATGATGCCGTCGGCTTCGGTGATGGATGTAATCGTGCCGGCGCCTCTGGGCAGCGGGCTGGCGACAATACGTCCGCCGACATCACCCAGTTTGACGCGCAAAAATTCCTCCACGCCCAGTTTGGAAGCGATCTTTTTTGTCGGCAAAACATCAATGGTTTCTCGTTGCGATTCAGGTTGGCCGAGCAAAGCCAGCAGCAAGGGTTGGACAAACTTCTCAAAAGCGATAATGGCTGAAACCGGATAACCCGGTATGCCAAAGACAGGTTTAGATGCCACCGATCCGATCACAATGGGTTTGCCGGGCATGATGGTAACGCCGTGAACATGTATATCGCCCAGCTCAACGATGGCGGTTTTGGCAAAATCCTCAGAGCCGGCAGAAGATCCTCCGAGGACTAAGATCATGTGATAATTTTCGTCCACAGCGGCTTTGACGGCGTTTTTAATTTTAGCGCTATCGTCCACAACCATTTCATGGCGCTCAAATATACCGCCGCTCTTTTCAATCAGCTTGCCCAGAACAAACGAATTGGTTTCCAGTACCTGCCCGGGGCGAAACGCATCGAGCTCAAGTTGACGCCAGTCCACCAGTTCTGATCCGGTGGGAATAATCAGCACTCTGGGCCTGATCTTAACTGGCACGCGAAACACCCCGCCTGAGAGCAGGGCGCCGACGCAATAAGGTGTGATCACATGATTTTGGGGAAAGAGCAATTCGGTGGCGACAATATCTTCACCGACTCTGCGAACGTTTTGCCAGGGAAATACGGGCGCTTCGATTTCAATGTGTTCTTCATCCAGCGCATTGACATCTTCAACCATGATAACCGCATCCGTATCATCCGGCAGGACCTGGCCGGTATTGACATAAAAGGCTTCGTGTCCGACGATCAGGGTTTTGGGCGCTGCGGCGCTAGCACCGAAAGTGATGTCCGCTTTAACGGCCAGTCCGTCCATTGCCGCCAAGTGAAAATTGGGGGAAGACAGCCGGGCATTTATCGGTTCTGCCAGCACCCGGCCAACGGCATCGGGCACCGCTAGGTTTTCACTCGCCAAAGGCGGCAGGTTGGCAAATGTATCAAAAAGGATGTCCCGGGCTTCTGCCAAGGTCTTCATTTTCAGGTAGACGTTGCGTTTAAATTCCATTATTTTTTCCTAATAATCAGGTTCAGGGTTCAGAGGTTCAGGGTTCAGGGTTTCCAAGTTCCGAGGGCTAGCTTCAGTGATCCGGGCGACTTTCACTCAATATCTGTCTATGGTCATCAAAGCTCGCAACCTTTGAACGTTGAACCTTTGAACCTGTTGATTGAAATCTAATACCTGCATTCTGTTGACTCTCTGACTAGATAGGGATTACTTCCACTTCGGCACCCTTGTCCAGCCCTTCGGTATTGATATCAATCTGCACCAGACCGTTGGCATTGACCATGGTGCTGATCAATCCGGATTTTCCCAATACCGGATCCGCCCATAAACCGTCGTCCTCTTCGCGCAGCCGGACCCTTATAAAATCCACTCGGCCCTGCTTGGAGGCCACATTCCGGCTCAATCTGGCAGGCAGGCGCTGCACGCTGTCCTCTGTATCAGATTGTCCAGCCACATAATCAACAAAGGGTTTAACCACTTTTGAAAAAACAATCATGGCAGAGACAACATGGCCAGGCATCCCCCAGAAGGACTTATTGGCAACCCGTGCCAGTATGGTGGGTTTGCCGGGACTGATCGATATGCCGTGGACCAGAATTTTTGAATCCTGCAGGGCTGAAAGCACATCGACAGTAAAGTCACGGGTGCCGACCGAACTGCCGCCGGATATCAACACCACATGGCATTGTTCCAGCGCACGCTGGCATTTTTCAAACAGCAATTGAAAATCATCACGCACAATTCCATATGGCACAGCAACCGCACCGGCTTGATGAATCTGGCCCGCAAGGGTATAGCTGTTAATGTCGCGGATTTGTCCCACCTGCGGCGTTTTGCTGATCGGTATAATTTCATCTCCGGTGGAAATGATGCCGACCATGGGTTTTTGATAAACGGGTATTTGCTGTTTGCCCAGAGCTGCCAGAAGTCCGGCTTCCTGCGGGCGGATGACCTGTCCCTTGCTCAGCACAGCAGCGTGTTTTTTGATGTCCTCTCCAACAGCGATCATATTCTGACCTGGGGCAACACTGCGGTAAACTTCGATGGTGGTGTCATCTATGGCTTCGGTATGTTCAATCATGACCACACTGTCGGCGCCCCGCGGAAGCATTCCGCCGGTGGCGATGCGGGCGGCCTCTCCAGGAGCAATTTCAATGTCCGCCGACTGCCCCATAGCGATGTTGCCGGTGACCACCAGGTAGGCAGGGTTGCCTTCACTGGCACCAAAGGTGGAAGCGCCATTAACGGCATATCCATCGACAATAGTGCGCGGGAAATCAGGAAGATCTTCCTCGGCAGTGATATCTTCGGCCAAAATTCTGGAAATGGCTTCCGGTAAAGGAACCTGCTCGACCCCAACCCGCGGGAAGGTGCTGCGAAAGTCTAATACCGTTGCTAAATCGGTAACCTTAAAGAAATCTTTCATTGTTTGGCGATGTCCATTGCAATGTATTTAAAAATGAAAACCTATTGTTAGCATACCGTGTTACGCAATTCAATGCAGGTTTCAGAGGACAGCCTGCGACGAGCTCAGCCGAGTCGAGGGCAGAAGTCAGAAGACAGAGGCCAGGCGTCGTATAACTGCTTTTGCGCTTCACTATCCATATTTTTCTGTCTTCTGACCTCTGACATCTGACCTCTGTCCTTGCAAAACATGACAATAAATGGGTATAATCGCGAGGAAAATGGATTCAAAATGACACCTTCCCAACAATTCCAAGAATAATGAAATCTTATGTCTGAAACGGATGAATCTCCAGCGCCGGTACCGCGGGCTGAGGAACCGGATTTTTTAACCGAAAAGCGCTTTGACGCCTTTGAGCTACCGGAGCCAATGTTGTCGGCTTTGAACGACGCCGGATTTGTGCATTGCACACCGATCCAGGAGCAGACGCTTCCCATATCGCTGAGCGGCCGGGATGTTGCCGGTCAGGCGCAGACGGGAACCGGTAAAACAGCTGCTTTTTTGGTGACGGTGATTACGCGTCTGCTGATGTTGTCTGATCGTAATCCGCTTTTGCCCTCGGCTCTGATCATCGCGCCCACTCGGGAGCTTTCCCATCAAATCTACGAAGAAGCGCGTACCCTCTGCCGGCACTCTGATCTAAAGATTGCCGAAGTTGTCGGTGGTGTCGATTACAAACGCCAGGCCAAGATTCTGCGACAGGGAGTTGATATTGTTATCTGCACACCCGGGCGCATCATTGATTACTACAAAAAGGGCATTTTCAAAACGGAAGCCATCAAAATTCTGGTTATTGACGAAGCGGACCGTTTGTTTGATTTAGGATTCACCAAGGATATGCGCTATCTGCTGCGCAAGCTGCCCCTTTATGAAAAACGACAATCCATGCTTTTTTCAGCAACCCTTTCTTACCGGGTCATGGAGCTGACTTATGAATACATGAATTTACCCGAATTCATATCCGTCACGCCCCAGACCATCACCGTCGAGGGAATTGACCAACAGCTGTATCACGTCGGAACGGATAAGAAACTGGAGCTCCTGCTGGGTTTGCTCAAAAGAGAAGACTGGCGCCGGATGCTCATATTTGTGAATACCAAAGTCGGCGTTGATTGGCTGACGCGCAAACTGAAAGGCAATGGCTGGCCGGCGGAAAGGATCACCGGCGATTTGCCCCAACCCAAGCGATTCCGGCTGATGGAGCAATTTAAAAATGGCAAAATAAAAATACTGGTGGCTACCGATGTCGCCTCCCGCGGCATCCACGTTGAAGATATCAGTCATGTGATCAACTATGACCTGCCGCAGGATTCGGAAAACTATGTGCATCGTATCGGCCGCACCGCGCGGGCCGGCAAGACCGGCAAAGCCTTTGCTTTAGCCTGTGAAGACTATGTCTACCATCTGGAGCCTTTAGAGGAAATGCTCGGATACAAAATACCAGTGGTTTGGCCGGACAATGACTGGTTTATTTCCGATAAATCAAAGCCCATCGCCCGCGAGCGCAGGTCACGCATCAGAAAGTCTGGCCGCAAGCGCAGCCAGCAGCGAGCCAAGAGGCGCTCTCAGACACCAACGGCACCCAAAAAAACCAAGACCCGTTCGTACCCGGGTGCATTGTTCGGGTTTGGCCCTGAATCTGCTAAAGGCGCGGCTGCCAAGAAATCAGGAGATTCAGATTCACCGCCCCCCAAAAAACGAGCCCGGCGCAAAAAAAAGAGCACCCGCCGGGCGACCAAAAAATCTGAACCGGCAAAATCGGCCAAACACACCAAACACACCAAACCCACCAAACCCGCCAAAGCGGCCAAGAAGCATTAAGCTTCTGCTATATCTGCTATAGTTGTATTGCGTACCTACATCTCGCCTGACAGAACCTGATGCTGAATGTACGGTTTTCTTCCTTGCTAAAGCCCAACTTTTTACTTAAATTACCTGCTATGGGGCATGTATTCGATTTTAAAGATGCGATCGCTTATGAGCAGTGGTTAAAAAAACCCGAGAACAAAGCCACATTTGAACTGGAAACCCAGCTGATGCAAACCCTGCTCAAACCCATGAGGGGCGAATCGGTATTGGATATCGGGTGCGGGACCGGTGCCTGCCTGCAGGCGCTGCTGGATATGGACTTGCAGGTGACTGGCCTGGATGCCTCGACTTACATGCTGGATATTGCTTCGCGAAATGTCGACAACCGTGCTGATCTGTATCAGGGTTATGCTGAGGATTTGCCGTTTGATGATAATTCTTTTAATTATGCCTGCCTGTTTACGACCCTGGAATTTGTCGATAACCCCCAAAAAGCGTTGGAAGAGGCGTGTCGGGTCGCTAAAGATCGTATCTTTATTGGTGTTTTGAATCGTTATGCCATCAAAGGCATCCAGCGACGCGTAAAAGGCATGTTTACGGCGACTATTTATAATCATGCGCAATTTTTCAGTGTCTGGGAACTGAAACAGCGAATCCGCCAAATCGTCGGCCACACCCCCGTATCCTGGCGGACGGTATGCCAGCTGCCGTCTCAATCGGGAAAAATCGCCGCCAGTCTGGAGCAATCCAAGATTATTCAGCGTTGCCCGTTTGGTGCTTTTGCCGGCATGGTCGTATCCCTGGTTCCAAAATTTAGGTTGCGTCCGTTGACAATGCGATACCACGCCGGAAATTAGGGCAGAGCGATAACATGATGTGCGGCCGGTTATTGCATCATGCAATTAGGTTCGCACAGCAGTTTAAATTAGGGGTCTACTTCTAATTCTCGAGTTCTGCCATTCCTCAATGTGATTGTAATGGAAGCGTATCTGTATGAGGCCATAGAAGACCGCAAGGTCAAATGCAATTTGTGCAACCATCGCTGCCTGATTAAAGACGGCCGCCGCGGCCTGTGTGCTGTGCGTGAAAATCAAGCCGGGAAGCTCCAGACATTGGTCTATGGCAAACTCATTGCGCGACATGTGGATCCCATTGAAAAAAAACCGCTGTTTCATTTTCTGCCCAGGACCCTGTCATATTCAATAGCCACCGTCGGGTGCAATCTGCGCTGCCGATTTTGCCAGAATGCGGATATTGCCCAGATGCCGATCGATTTCAAAGGCAAAATCATGGGAAATGCGGTCACCGCCTGGCAAGTTGTCGAAGATGCGGCTGCATCCGGCTGCCGCAGTATCGCTTATACGTACACCGAGCCAACGGTGTTTTTTGAATTTGCCTATGATACTGCCAAAATGGCCCATGCCCGCGGCATCCGCAATGTTTTTGTCACCAACGGTTACATGACCTCTGAAGCAATTGACATGATCAAGCCGTATCTGGATGCCGCCAATGTGGATTTGAAGGCTTTTAGTGACGACTATTACAAAGATTTATGCGGTGCGCGCCTCGGCCATGTCCAGGATACCTTGAGACGGCTGAAAGCTGCGGGCGTTTTTATTGAAGTGACGACATTGATCGTAACGGGTCTTAATGACGATCCGGCTGAGCTGCAACAGTTGGCTGAATTTATCGCCCATGACCTGGGAACTGACACCCCCTGGCATATCAGCCGTTTTCACCCGACATACAAACTGACCGACCGTCCGGCCACTCCAGTGCAAACACTTGCGCGGGCGCGTGAAATCGGATTGCAGGCTGGACTTAAATACGTCTATACCGGCAATGTGCCCGGTGATGACGGCGAAAATACCTTCTGTCCCGGCTGCGGTCAAAAGGTCATCGAACGCTGGGGATTTCAGGTGGGCGCCCTGCACATCACAGACGGCAGCTGTACCTACTGTGGTGAGAAGATTGATGGCATTTGGAATTAAATTGGTGTTGGCCACATCATAGCCTCTTAATTTCCGGCGCCAAACGACGCAGGCTTTCATTTCCCCAAAATCCATTCCATCCGATTGTCCAAAGCATCTTAAATTAAAGCAGCAGATTAAATCTTGACTCCCAAATTCCATTTCTTTATAGTCGCATATTTAAACACCATTATATGCCAGATCCTTTGGGGATCGAGGTGGACGCCTGATGCAAACACTCCAAAAAATAAGCGCCAAAATTGATACGCTCAATCAGTGGGTTGGGCGGGGCGTTGCCTGGGTGACACTGGGCCTTGTACTGGTGGTATTTGTCGATGTGGTCATGCGCTATATGTTCAGCACCAGTTTCGTATTTACCCAGGAGTTGGAATGGCATCTGTTTGGCTTTATTTTCCTGATCGGTGCCGGTTATACCCTGTTGCATGACGGCCACGTGCGGGTGGATATCATCTATCAACGGGTCGGGTTTAAAACCCGGGCGTGGATCAATCTTTTTGGCGTGATTTTATTTCTGATACCCGGCTGCATCATGGTGATTTCAACTTCATGGACATTTACGGCCAATTCATTTGCCATTTTGGAGGGCTCTCCGGATCCCGGCGGCATCCCCTTTCGGTTTATACTCAAAAGTTGTTTGCCCATCGGGTTTACGCTTTTGCTGCTGCAGGGCATTTCTTTGGGTATCCACAGCCTGATGCAGATTTTAGGAATTGAGACGGCAGAGGAGGCGAAACCCTGATGGAATATCTCGCCGCCTGGATGTTTTTAGCGCTGACCATCTTATTGATGGGTGGGTTTCCGGTCACCTTCACCCTGTTGGGTACCGCGCTGACGTTTGGGTTGATCGGTTTTGGGTGGGATTTTTTTAATTTACTGCCCTTGCGGATCTGGGGTCGCATGACCAACGTGACATTAGCGGCGGTACCATTGTTTGTTTTTATGGGCGTTATGCTGGAACGATCGGGTCTGGCCGAAGAATTGCTGGATACCATGGGATTGCTTTTCGGACGCCTGCGGGGTGGATTGGCCATATCAGTGGTTGTGGTCGGCGCTCTTTTGGGCGCTTCCACCGGAATTGTCGGTGCGACGGTGGTCACCATGGGACTGCTGGCGGTGCCGACCATGATAAGGCGAGGCTATCAGAAAGAATTGGCCACCGGTACGGTATCGGCCTCTGGCACCCTGGGGCAGATCATACCGCCCAGTATCGTATTGGTGCTCATCGGCGATATTGTTGGGGTCTCCGTCGGTGATCTGTTTATCGGGGCGGTCCTGCCGGGCCTGTTGCTGGTGGGTCTTTTTATCGTCTATATCCTTATTATTTCCTATTTGCGGCCCGGTGTGGCACCGGCCATCTCAAAAGAAGAGCTGGCGGAAATCGGCCCCCGCCAGCTGGCCGCCCGCGTCGGTCGTGCGCTCGTTCCCCCTTTAGTTTTAATGGTGGCTGTGTTGGGCTCCATCTTTGCCGGCATCGCATCACCGACTGAAGCGGCAGCCGTTGGCGCGGTGGGTGCCACTTTTCTAACGATCGTCAACCGTAAATTTAGGCTAAAAATTCTGCGCGAGGTCATGCACACCACTGTGCGGTTAACCTGTATGGTGTTCATTATTCTGTGCGGGGCGGCGGCATTCGGTCTGGTTTTCCGGGGTCTGGGCGGCGATACCATCGTGCGTGAGTTTTTGGGAGGCATCGCCGAGCAACACAGCCAGACAGCGGTCCTGGTTATCGTAATGCTCCTGATTTTCTTTATCGGATTTTTTCTGGACTTCATCGAAATTACCTTTATCCACGTGCCGGTTCTGGCACCGATTATGATCGATTTCGGCTATGACCCGGTCTGGTTTTGCATCCTGCTGGCGGTCAACCTGCAGACATCGTTTTTAACACCGCCTTTCGGTTTTTCATTGTTTTATCTTAAAGCGGTGACACCGCCCGAAGTGAGCACCGGCCATATCTACCGCGGTATTATTCCGTTTGTCCTTTTTCAGCTTATCGGGCTGATGATCGTCGTATTTTTTCCCAAACTGGCCACCTGGTTGCCCCGGCTGGTTTTTGGACCTTAAACAACCGATAAAAGTACCCCCATGCCTTGACTTCAAATGCGGAGTCAACTAAGGTGAGCCGATATTCATTGGCCGCTGGAAACAACGGCCGATTATTATATAATAATCAAGATATTTTTTAACGTGGGTTTCTGTCGAAACCGTTTTAGAATCAAAAGTTGACGTATAAAGGAGGATCGTTATGAAGAGACGTGATTTTCTGAAAAAGGCAGGTATTGGAGCCGCTGCTGCAGCTACAGCGGGTGTTGCCGGCCTGGTGGGCTGCGCCAAGGAGGAAGAAAAAAAACCTGAACCGGCAGTCGAAAAGGCGCCGGCGGTGGTTGCCAAAAAAACCTATAAGTGGAAAATGGTCACTACCTGGCCGCCCAAGCTGCCGGTATTGCAGGAAGGCTGTGAACGTCTGGCACAACGGGTGAATGAAATGTCCGACGGGCGCCTGACCATCGAGGTTTTTGCCGGCGGCGAACTGGTTCCCCCATTGGAAAGCTTTCAGGCAGTTTCCGACGGCACGGTTGAGGTCGGCAGCGGTGCTTCTTATTACTGGGCCGGGAAAGAACCTGCAACCCAATGGTTTGCGGCTGTGCCTTTCGGCATGAATGCTCAGGGTATGGGCGCCTGGTTTCACGGCGGAGACGGGCTCAAGCTCTGGGAGGAAACTTATGCACCGTTTAACCTGATCCCGCGTCCGGGCGGATCGACCGGTGTTCAAATGGGCGGCTGGTTTAACAAAAAGATCGACACCATCGATGACTACAAGGGTTTGAAAATGCGTATCCCGGGCCTGGGCGGCAAGGTCGTGGCCAAGGCCGGTGGAACGGTGGTGCTGCTGCCCGGCGGCGAAATCTTTACTTCCCTGGAGCGCGGCGTTATCGATGCCACCGAGTGGGTAGGCCCCCTGCATGACCTGCGGATGGGATTTTATCAGGCCGCCAAATATTACTATTATCCCGGGTGGCACGAACCCGGCACTTATTTGGAATATTTTTTCAACAAAAGCGCCTATGAAGGATTGCCCAAAGACCTGCAGCACATATTAGATGCCGCCTGTATGGAAAACGAACAATGGACACTGACCCAATTTGATGCCCAAAACGGTGCGGCCTTGCAGACGCTGATCAACAAGCACAAAGTCGAAGTGATCCAGTTTCCGGATGAGGTCCTGAGCGCATTACGGAGCCTGGCCACCGAGGTCGTGCAGGAAGAAGCTGCTAAGAGCCCCATGGCTAAAAAGGTTGCCGAGTCCTTTGCCAATTTTCAAAAAGTTGTCGGCACCTGGGGCAGCGTGTCCGAGCGCGCCTATTTTAACGTTATACAACAGGCGATGTCTCTCAAAGCATAGGCTAATATGTAACCAGGGTTAAACTGCTTTACATCTCATAAACAACCAAACGCCAGCCGGAATTGTTACCCGGCTGGCGTTTTGTATTTTGGGGTAGGTATGTTTACGCCGCCGTCTCTTTTTGCCTGATGCTTTTGTCGATCGCCTGCACTGCCAGCAATGAAATGAGTGCCATGGCAGCACCGCCCAAAAACGGAATGCGATAGTCGATGACCCATAGCATTCCTCCCAGGGCCGGCAGAAATACGGCGGCGATGTGATTGATGGTAAAGCCGACGGCCATGCTGGGCGCAATATCGCGCGGATCGGCTACTTTCTGGAAGTAGGTTCGAATGGCAATGGCAAAATTAAAGAAGATATGATCCAGAATATAGAGTACGGCCACCATCCATTTCGCATCAGTCAAGGCGTAGGCCACAAAAATGATCACCAAGCTGGCATATTCGGCAGTCAACACCTTGCGTTCACCAAAACGGATAATGCTTTTTCCGATCAGCGGGCTCAGATAATAGTTGATCAGGTTGTTGATCACAAAAAGGATGGTTATCTCCTGAACCGAATACTTGAATTTTTGCACCATCAGCAAAACTGAAAAAGCAATAAAAATTTGGCGCCGCGCACCGGCCATGAAGGTTAGAAAATAAAACAGCCCGTACTTTTTGCGAAACACCATTTTCTTGCGCTGCGGTACCAGGTCCTTCTGTTCCGGTTTGCGGGTCAGGGCCCAGGCAGATGCGGCCATGATCAATGCACCGATCAGCAAATAGATCTGGGGAAAACTGAAGAAAAAGGCCAGAAAGTAAATGGCCAATCCGACCGCGATGGCGGAAGCGGCGGCATAGCTGCGCTGTTTGCCAAATACCCAGGGTGAAGTTTCGATATCAAAATATTGCAGCGTCAGAGACATATTGGTGGTTTCAAAATAATGGAAACCGAAGCTCATCAGCAAGGTGGTCAACATCAGACCGGCAAAACTGGGCAGTAAACCGGTGATGGCCAGCCCAATGCCCAGAATTAGAATTGATACGGCCGAAAGGCGATGTTCCCGGATGATCATGATCACATAGACCGCCAACAAGGCTAAAAATCCAGGAATTTCCCGCACCGACTGAATGACGCCGATATGGTCTCCATCCAGCCCGGCAATTTCGACAGCAAAATTGTTGAACAGTGTTTGCCAGGTCTGCAATCCAATGGTGGAGCAGATGGTTAAAACCGCCAGATACCAGAACATCGGGTTGCGTTTAATGTCTGTTTCAGGTGTCATTCGTTTCTTGTTAGATCGTGCTGTAAAAAATCATTGGCCTGATAATTGCTCTGTATATCAATGGCTTTAGTCTTACCAGCCGTGGTGACGGCAGGCAAAGGGCTGGCTGGTAATTTTTCTTGTGCAACCTTTCACGAAACCCCCGGCCCCCTTATGTCATTGAGAAGAACGGGGTTATATTTAGCCATGCGTGGTTAGGCCTTTGGTAGGCTGTTTTTTCGCCAAAATAAAGGCCCGTTCAAAGCTGTAAACCACACTAATAAAAATAATTATAAGTGGTTATAGCCTTTCGGCGTATTTTCAAAAGCGCAGGTTCAAAATTTTGAACCTCTCCCAATAATAAAAAAATGGTTTAAAAACAACAGGTTTTTCAAATTACGGGCTTTTGGGGTTAAAATATATGAACTTTGCCCGCCTTTTTTTGTTGTTATGTAGGTGTCGTAGGCTGCCGCATGCGACAAGTTGATAATTCATAAGTCTCTGAAATTTATATATATAAAAATAAATTCACCAAATTTAAAATATTCTGGCTGTTTTTGGCAAGGCTTTTGCAACTCCCTTAAGTGCAGCCTAATAATTTCTTCATCTGTTCTCCTCCTTAACGGCTAATCAAAAAACTGATTAGCCGTTATTTTTTTGTTTGAATTTTGATAATCTTTTCCATAACAATATCCACCTGCCACAAAATTAAAAAGCTGTTATCTGGCAAACTCAAGTTGAACACAACTGATATGTATCTGACCACGAAGAACACGAAGATTACAAAGGGAAAAACATATTTTTACTTTTATTTTTTCGTGTCCTTCGTGCCCTTCGTGGTTAGGGTTGCTTCACTTGAGCTTTCTGCATAACTATAAATTAAAATTTAGCTTCCGGAGCGTCAGCTTGAAGATCATTGACATGCACACCCATATTTTCCCAAAGGCATTCCGTGTCCAACGGGAGACCTATTTTTCTAAAGAGCCTGCCTTTAAAAAATTATATCAATCGCCCAAATCCCGGCTGATCGGTGCAACCGAAATGCTGGCAGCCATGGATGAGCACCAGGTGCAGCAATCTGTCATTTTCGGTTTTCCCTGGAAGGATGCAACACTTTTTAAAAAACACAATGATTACATCAGTGAAGTGGTCAAGCGCTACCCGGACCGTTTCATCGGCCTGGGGTGTTTCGATCCCGCTAGTAAAGGCGCTGCCGAAGAAGCCCATCGCTGCATTCGGCAGGGCGGGTTATCTGGAATCGGAGAGCTGGCATTTTATCAAGGCGGGATCGACCCTGCAGCACAGGACCGTTTGCAACCGGTCATGGAGATTTGCAAAGACGCCAACCTTCCCGTTCTGATTCACACCAATGAACCCATCGGTCACACCTATCCCGGCAAAACTGCCAATACGCTGGCGCAGATCTATCAATTGATTGTTCGCTTTCCACAAAATAAAATTGTGCTGGCCCACTGGGGCGGCGGGCTGTTTTTTTTCAGTCTTTTGAAAAAAGAGGTCAAACAGCGCTTAGCGCATGTCTATTTTGATACAGCCGCTTCTCCCTATCTATACGATCCAAAGGTCTACCGCCTGGCCATCGACCTGATCGGGGTGGATAAGATCCTGTTTGGCAGTGATTATCCCCTCCTAACGCCCGACCGCTATTTTGATGAGATGAAAATTGCTGGACTATCGGATGCGGAGATGCAGCACGTCTGCGGTCTAAACGCCGCCAAGCTGTTCAATTTGGCTGTATAAGCTGGATCTCATCTTTGGTTCCCTTTAAGAAATTTTAATTTTTCACCGCAGAGACGCAGAGTTCGCAAAGGGTATTTTTCTTATTTCTTTTCGGTGAGAGGCCGAAAAGAAATAAACCCAAGCCCTGCGGGCGGGTTCAAATATTCACACCCTGCTAATATAGGCATGTCGCTATATGTATTGCCACCGGGTTACTTTTTGAATGATAATCCTGCCGCGCAGCGGCTGAGGATTTTCATTTACCGCCCTCTCAGCGGTAAATGAAAAAATTAAATCTCTGCGAGCTTTGCGTCTCTGCGGTGAACTGAATCAAAAACGAATTTCGCGCAGGGACTGCAGGATGGGCGCCATGCGGCTGCGGTGCTCTGGGGGGATCATCAGGACCTTAAGCGGCTGATTGGCAATCAGCCCTGTTGAGGCGCAGTTTAATTTGCCCTGCTGAAACGCCTGACGATTATCTTCCCCGGACATGATCTTAAGCACATCCAGCAAGTTGCCGCTGCAGCCATCGGCATCCAGGTGCTCGATGGTCTGCAGCATCACCGTGTTGACCGAAAGCGCAAAATCGTCGATATCGGCATAGCCATGCCGGCCGCAATCGTGGCGCGATACCAGGCAGCGGCAGCCAAAGGGGCGGACGGTGTAAAGGGGGCATAGGTCAGCGCTTAAAAACGGGCACGTATTGCTTGTGGGCAATTTTTCTTGCGGCGCATCCATTCCCTGGGCGCACAGCTGAGCCAGCCGGTTGGTGGTTATTTTCGGCTGGAAATGGGGCTGCTCAACAGCCTGGACGATTTTTCCCAGCCAGTCCGTATCCCTTTCTGAATTTAGCTGCTGGATGATGTGATAGCCCTCGATTGTGGTCAGGGTAACGCTGGTGGTGCAGCAGTGGGCGCAGTGTTTTTTGCATGCCAGCTCCAGCGAGTCCGCAAATTCGTCGTAAATGCGGTATATGTTTTCCAGGGCCGTCAGTTTGCCGGCGACATCCATTTTTAACAATCCTCATTTGATTTCTGCTCTGTGATCTCAGTGTGCTCCGCAGTAACATATTTATAATTCAGAATATCTTGCGCGTGCCAATCACCGGCACATGGATGGATTCCGTATCCAGCCCCTGGCGGTCGAGGTCGTAATAGCGGTAGCCGCCATATACCTGCAGACCCCAGCGCTCGATGTCCTGTACCACAAAGGCACTGTAAGTTTTGCCGTCTTCATCATCCGCGCTGGAATCATCGTTTTGTACATAATCAATTGACAGCGCTGTTTCACCGAAGTCAAAGAATTTTTTGCGCCAGCCGCCTTTGACGATAAAGCCTTGCAAGTGGCGATTGTCGCTGTTGGCCCTGGCATAAAAAGCGCCGCCGGTAAGACTGAGTCCGCTGGGCTTATGCAATGTCGATAAAGCGCCGTCGACGCGCCAGTCCAGCAGCCCGCCGAATGAGTTTCTCTGGTAGGCCGAAGCGCCGGAAAATTTAAAATCACCAATGTCGTTTTTATAGCGTAAGGTAGCGTCATGGCGCTGATTGGAGCCAGTGCTGCCCGAAAGCTGAAATCCATAAAAGTGCGGTGAATCATAGCGCACACGGTTGACGATCGATAGGTTTTCCAGGTCGACAAAAACATCACTTACTCTGATATTGGTATAGTCGTTGATGTCATTGCTGTAAAAAAGCAGGCCGCCGAAGAGATTTCCGGGAGAGAGCAAACTGACCACCTGGGTGCCGGACAGATCGGTTTCATCAATATAAAAGGAGGACGCAAAGCCTTTGCCGACGCCCAGTTTGCCAAAACGCTGGCTGGCAACATAGGCCTCGAGCCAGCGGCTGGTGAAATCAAAACCGGAATTTTCATTGTTCTGGTTGACTTCCAACGGGCGGTTGTCCTGGTAGCCGGTCTCGACTCGGGCACCCACGGTCAGATCCTCACTGACTTTGCCCTGGGCCTCGATATTGATTCGGGTAGGGCTGTTGTCGCTGTCGGTGTGATAAAACTTGCTGTTGTTGCCATCTTCAGCATAGGCCACCTGGCGATTGACTTGGCCGGATATCTTGACCTTGAAGCGGGGGTCTTTAGAGGTGACGATAGCCTTGCCAAACACCTGCACTTGGGTGTCACTGGATCCTTTGGGCCCTTGATCCGCCCCGGTCGCTTTATTCGCGGCGGCCTGCCGCAGCTCTTTTACCTGTTTGCTTAGCTCTTCGAGCATGGCCTGTTGTGCTTCGATTTGACGCTGCAGTTCTGCTATGCGGTCATCATTCGTTGCCAGGGCCGGACTGGAGAGCGTGACCAACAACAGCGCCCCGCATACCAGTGCCAATGCCAACCGGTTGCCGTTTTTTTTCACCGATACCTTCTCCATAGGAGTCCTCCTTATCCTGATTGCCAATTGATTTTTAAACCAAGGTATGAAACGTTATCGTCTGCAATGTCAAGCTTACATCTAGTTTTCATTTGCACTTGAAAAGCATCTTAAGATACTTAGTTTTTACGATTGTGAGCCATTCGGGGTTAATGGTTTCCGGTGACGCGGGAAACCGGCCCTGAATTCTGCCCTTATTCCAATACCCCATCAATTTGTGTAAATCACGCATTAATAAGGAGGACAACCATGATCACCAAATTTAACCTGCGCATTCTGACCATTATCTTGACCATCGCGGTTGCTGGTCTGGGTTTTACTTTGGCCGTGGCGGCGGACAAGCCTGCTTATGTAAAACCGCCGTTGAGGTTAAATGCAGCCCTGGTGGTGCCGGATGGCAATATGGTGGGCAAGGGCTATAAAATTGACCCCGAGGCCCTCAATGACGGTTACAGCAACACCTATACCTTGAAGACTGAAGTCGGTGATGTCCAGGCCATCAGCGATTACCAGCTGGCGCGTCAGATCCAGGAGGTGCGGGCCCTGATCATTTTAGACGAGATGAGTAAAGCCGGCGTGTTCGGCGACGCCATGAAAGAGGGTATCCTAGCACCTATTCGCGGGGGCAAGGCGCTTGTAACCGCGCCGGTAGAGACCACCAAAGGGGCGGTCAAGGGCGTGGGCCGCTGGGTGGGCAACATCGGCCGTTCGATTGCCAGCGATGATCCCTACCAGGAAAGCGGTGTTTCAGCAGCGACGGGCTGGGCGAACACCAAACGTGCGTTTGCCCTGGAATTGGGGGTGGACCCCTATACCGACTGGGAACCGTTGCAAAAGGCGCTGACGGCCGTTGCCCGGGCGGCTTTTGCCGGCGGTATTACCGTCGGGGTGGCCATGGGTGCCGTGACAGAGGGCACTACGGTCGGCACCATCATAACCGTAACCAGCTTAACCGCTGAAATGAACGCCATATTACTGGACAACCCTCCCGAGGGGCTGACCAAGATCAACCGTGAAAAACTTGAAAAAATGGGTGTTTCCAAAAAAGTGATCGATCCTTTCCTTAAAAATTACAACTATACCCCCATGGAGAAAACCATGCTGGTGGAAGCCCTGCGGTTGATGAAAGACACCAAGGGTCGCGATCTTTTCGTGGCCCAGGCGACAGGGGCGCCGGATAAGATCATTGCGCGCTACTATCACCAGATGTCAGAGATGATGCTCAATTACCAGAAAAAAAACGGGCAGGCGGACATCGTCAAAGTCGAAAATGAGGTCTGGCTGATGAACCGCAAGGGTGTTTTAGTGGGCGCATTCCCGATTGATTATCTGGCCTGGACTGCAGAGACCTCCAGGATCGCTGCGGCGGTTGAGAAAAATCCACAGGCGCAAAACCGGGAGCTGTGGCTGGAAGGCAGCGCCTCGCCGGAATGCAACAAGGCGCTGAGCGCTCGGGGCTGGAAGATCAAAGAGCGTGTAGCGCTACTGACGGGCAAGCCGCTGCAGGATGTCACTGCAGCCGGTGCCGGTTTGGGCGCCACGGCCACCTCGGTAAGGGTGATTACAAAATAATCAAAACCAATACATGCCCTTACATTTTGCCTGACGCATGGCTGTCAACAAGCCCTTATGGGCGCACCACTAAAAATTACATTGGTAAAATTAACGCGGGCTCCTGCCTTTAGGGAGGCCTTTGCAATCTTGCTGGACAATCCGCTGCATGGGACACCCAAATGCCAGAGAAAGTAGAGGTGCGGTATGATCGAAACCAGAGGACAAATGAAAAATGAAACCCATTGTGGTATGCACAACAGCGAGGTGTCGCGCCGTGAATTTTTGAAAGGGTGCGGCACATTGGCGGCAGCGACACCGCTTCTGGCGGCGGCCTCGAGTGTGACCGGCGCAGCCAGTGCCCATGCGGCCGGCAAGACATCAACCGGCGGCGGTGGAGACCGGACCCTGCTGGTCAAAAACATCCACACCCTTGTGACGATGGATGAAAAGCGCCGGGAAATACGCAACGGTGCTCTTTTTGTGCGCGGTAACGTCATCGATGCCATCGGACCGACATCAGAGCTGCCCAAAACTGCTGACGAGATCCTGGATTTCAAAGATCGCTATATTGTCATGCCGGGGATGGTCAACTGCCATCACCACTTCTACCAGGTGCTGACCCGCGTGGTAAAGCCGGATGGCACCCTCTTTCCCTGGCTCAAGGCGCTTTACCCGATCTGGGCCAACATGCGCTCCAGTGACATCTACTTGAGTGCCAAGCTGGCCGCCGCCGAGCTGCTTCTGAGCGGCTGCACCACCTCCAGCGATCATCTCTATATCCTACCGAATGACTGCAGGATCGATGATGAGATCCAGGCGCTGCAGGAAATCGGCATGCGTTTTACCGCCGTCCGGGGCAGCATGAGCATCGGTGAGAGCAAAGGCGGATTGCCTCCGGACTCCGTGGTGGAAGAAGAAAAAGATATTTTAAAAGATTCTCAACGGCTGATCGAACAATACCACGACAACTCCCGCCATTCGATGTTGCGCATTGCGCTGGGACCCTGTTCGCCATTTACCATTACCGAGCAACTCATGCGCGAGTCTGCGGAGCTGGCGAAAAGCTACGCGGGCGTAGGGCTGCATACTCACCTGGCAGAGAATCGGGATGACATCAAATATATGGCCAGGAACTACAAGATGCGGCCCGGGCCGTGGACCGAAACCCTCGGCTGGCTCGACGATAGGGTCTGGCATGCCCATTGCGTTCAGCTCGACGACAAAGATATCGGCATGTTCGCCAGAGCGGGTGTGGCGGCCTGCCATTGCCCTGCCAGCAACATGCGCCTGGCAAGCGGTGCCGCCCCAATCAGAAAAATGCTGGATGCCGGTATGGAAGTGGCTCTGGGGGTGGATGGCTCGGCCTCCAATGATACCAGCAACCTTATCCAGGAAGCCAGACTTGCGCTGCTGTTGGCCCGTGTGCGCGAAGTGGATGTAAAGGGCATGACGGCTCGCGAAGCGCTCGAAATCGCCACCCTGGGCGGCGCAAAGGCGCTGTCGCGCGACGATATCGGTCATCTTGCCAAGGGCATGTCAGCGGATTTCATTGCTTTCGACACGCAACGCGATGCATTCGTCGGGTCCCATGCGGACCCAGTGGCCGCTCTGGTCGTATGTCACAATGACTATGTCGATTACAGCTTCGTGAACGGTAAAAAGATTATCGATCAGGGCCGGCTCACTACGGTTGATTACCGTGATCTGGCCGCGAAAACCCGCAAGGCCGCGATCAAGCTGTCATCCTGATCGTGCGACCGGTGATGCTGTTATGCAGCTTTCCGGACAACTATGTCATTCACGCACCTGATCAAAAGCGGTGAGAACCGATTCCAGGGTCGCATCTGCGAGGCAGGCGGGCTGATCGCAATTTTGTGCTTCGATTTCAAAGCACGGGTTGCATTCTAGCTTGGGACGCACGATTTGCACCCGAGGCCCCACGGGTTTCCAGCGCTGCGGATCCGCCGGGCCAAAAATGACCACACTGGCCACCCCCAAAAACGCTGCCAGCTGACTGACGCCGGAATCATTGCCGATATAACCGCCGGCGGATTCAAGCGCATCCGCCAGATCCGTCAGCTCATCAAACTTGTGTACCTGTCGATTTTCATTCCGTATGTCTTCGATCAGATCCAGCTCCGCCGGGCCGCACACGAATTGCGGCTGTAACCCCTTTTTTCCGAGATCATCCGCCAGTTGTAAAAATCGTTCGAACGGCCAGCGTTTGCGCTTGCTGCCGGCGCCCGGGTGGATGATGATTTTTGGGCTGTCGGTCGGTCGGCTTACTTTTTCAGTGTGTTTCCTAAGCCAGGATGTGACAACATCCTGTGAATCAACGGCGTCGATCAACCCGCCCTTGATGATGTTTTGCATCAGATGTTGGGCGACATGGATGCTGGCTTGAACAGGCGGACGGGGAGGGGTGCGCAGGCAGGGGCTGTTGCTGATCTGATTGATGGTGTTCTCAAGATCGGAAGAAAATGAAAAAATAAGGATCCTGGTATAACTGTTGATAAGGTCTTTGACTTTTACATCCACCTGATCTGAAAAAAGAGTTGCAAAATAGGCCGCCTCCAGCGGATAGGTTTTATCAACCAGTCCCAGTCTGACAGCCAGCTTTCCGATCTGGCTCTGGCAGAGGATATCGATGCGATCATAGTTTTGGCGAAGCGCGATGATGGCCGGAAAGGTTAAGACCACATCGCCCAGGGCGCCCTGGTGGATTATTAATAGTTTGGCATCGGTCATAGAGCTCCTTATAAAATGCAATCAAATTCCCTGGCAGAAGCGGAATGAATTATCAGTCTTGCTTTGAGCGGGATGCACTGTCTGAATGCATTAGGGATCGTTGCGAAAGAACATCGCTAAACCGTTAAGCAACCTGATAGCACCATGATAAATTAACATATCCGAACATTATTCCATTTTTGATCGCTGTTCTTTTGCTACGAGCCTTTTTGCATGAGTTTGCATACCGCTCATGCGGGACTGATGATTTATGCAGCCGCAGAATTCTGAAAATTCCTCCCTATTTCAAATAAATGTTCATGCATCAGCGAAACTTTTACAATCCCGGCGGGTTATTATACAACAGGAAAATCAAATTTGATTTTATTGCCGCTTAAAGAGGATCGCGTCATGAAACGCTTGCTTTTTTTTTCTTTGTTATTGCTGTTGTTGGGGTTGCTGTCGCGGGCCGCATTCGGAATGAGCTTTGAAGAGGCGCGGCATCTGCTGGCGCGTACCGGTTTTGGCGGCACACCGGAACAAATCAAGGCGCTGGAATCAACGGATTACACTGAAGCCGTGACTGCCATCCTGAAACAGCCGCGTCAAAAGCCGGCAACCCCGCCACCGGAGTGGGTTAATGAACCGTTGATGAGCCGCAAACAGATCAAACAGCTCAGTGCGGAGGAGCGTAAAAAATTACGCCAGCAATGGCGGCGGCGCAGTTTTGAGCTCAAGGCCTGGTGGCTTCGCGAGATGGTTGAAACCGATGCGCCCCTCGCTGAACAAATGACGCTTTTTTGGCACAATCATTTTACCTCGGGCCTGCGCAAAGTAAAATCCCCCAAACTAATGTACCGTCAAAACCTGCTGTTACGGCAGCACGCGCTGGGCAATTTCCGACAGTTGCTTCGCGCGGTGGCCAAAGATCCGGCCATGATCATTTATCTGGACAATGCTTTCAACCAGAGGGCCAAACCCAATGAAAACTTTGCCCGCGAGCTGCTGGAACTGTTTACCCTGGGTGAAGGCCATTACACCGAAACCGATATCAAAGAAGCCGCCCGGGCATTTACGGGCTGGACCATCGATCGGCGCACCGGCAAGTTCAGATTTGTCCGCCGCCGCCACGATTTCGGATCCAAAACCTTCATGGGGCGCACCGGCAATTTTAACGGGGATGACATCATCGACATTGTGCTGGAGCAGCCGCAGGTGGCCATCCATATCACCACCAAACTCTGGCGAGCGTTTGTTTCGCAAACAGTGGATGAAAAGGAAATTGAGCGTCTGGCCGGTGTGCTGCGCTCGAACGAATATGAATTAAAACCGCTGATGCAGGCTCTGTTGACCAGCAAGGCCTTCAGGGAACCGCAAACAGTGGGCGTCATGATTAAATCCCCGGTGGATTTAATCGTGGGGACCCTGCGGGTGTTTCAATTTCCCATGGGTGATGGCCGCGGTATCGTACTGGCCAGCCGCCGCCTGGGTCAGGATCTGATGGACCCGCCCAATGTGAAAGGCTGGCCAGGCGGAAACCACTGGATTTCATCCGATACACTCATGATGCGCCACCAGATACTGGATCGATTCTTGCGCGGTATGGAAATGCTGCAGGCCGGTCAAAAGGCGGGACGCTTAAACGCCGCAAACATGAGCGCCCAAATGGCATCCAGCCCGCTATTTGGTGAAAATTTAACCGATCAGACGGTCAGCAAAGTTTTGTTGCCGTTGCCACCGATATCAGCACCCCAAGCATTGACCGATCGCCAAGACCTGATTTCGCAGTTGGTGCAGGACCCGGTGTATCAGTTAAAATAGGAAGGTATGTAGATGAAACGCAGAGAATTTCTAAAGATAGCAGCCGGCGCGCTTATCTGGTCGCTCCATTCCCGTCTGTTGCCAAATGTCCACGCTGCGGAAAAGCCCTCGCAGCGGATTTTGGTGCTCATCGAATTGAAAGGCGGCAACGACGGGCTTAATACCCTCGTGCCCTACACCGATCAGCGCTATTATCAGATGCGATCCGGCCTGGCCGTCAAACGTGGCAGCGTCCTGCAATTATCTGAAAATTTGGGACTTAACCCGCGCCTGAAAGCCCTGATGGAGATCTGGCAGCAAAAGCAGCTGGCGGTTATTGCCGGTGTCGGGTATCCACAGCCGAATCGGTCGCATTTTCGCTCCATCGAGATCTGGGAAACCGGATCTTCGAGCAGTCAATATCTGCAAACTGGATGGTTGGCTCGTACATTAATGCATTTGCCCGAGCCTTCGCGGACTATTGCCGACGGAGCGGCCATCGGCGGTGATGCCGGGCCGCTGGCCGGCGGTGACCTGCGGCTGGTGATCATGAAAAACCTGAAGCAGTTTTTCCGGCAAGCCAAACGCGTGCAACAAATCGAAGCCAGCAGCCGGAACCCGGCCCTCAAACACCTGCTGGCGGTCCAAAATGATGTTTACCGCTCGGCCCGGGAATTGGATCAGAAGATCAGCATTCAGCTACCATCCGAGGTGGTTTTTCCCAAAACGATCATAGGACGGCACCTTCAAACGGCGGCCCTGCTGATTGCCGGCGGCGCGGCCATTCCGGTGATCAAAGTATCCCACGGCGGGTTTGACACCCATGCCAACCAGCGTAACCTCCATGATCGACTGCTTGAGCAGCTGGCCGAAGCCATGATGGCTTTTCAGCGTGCGATGCAGCAGATGGGTCTTTGGGAGCAGGTGCTGGTGATGACCTATTCGGAATTCGGCCGACGTCCGGCGGAAAACGGCAGCCGCGGTACCGATCACGGCACGGCGGCACCTCATTTGGTCATGGGCGGTAAGGTCAAGGGCGGACTTTACGGCCGGCAGCCCTCATTGCAGGAACTGGAAAATGAAGATTTAAAATTCAGTGTGGATTACCGCAGCCTGTATGCAACAGTGGGGCGTCGCTGGTGGGAACTGAAGCATGAATTTCTGAACGGCGGCCCTTACCCTCAATTGGACGTTATCTAGTGTCCCATTTTAAAGATAAAATTCAGCTTTGTGCGGTCATGTCATTTTCCGATAGGCGATTCGATATTTGGGATGAGTTCAACCTCGCAAAAAAATTTTTAGACAGGATTTACAGGTTTTTTGGCCGTTCTCCAGATGAGAACGGCCAAACCCAATCGCCTGCGGCGAGCATTACCTACTTTTATCAACCAATTTGATGGTTTTAAAATATAAAGTCTATTCCAAGGTAAAATTTTATGACCGAAGGTTTTTATTCCGCTGAAAGCGGATTGAGTTTAGTCGCTCTCGTCCGGAGAGCGACTAAGTAAAATATCCTCAAAATCCTGTAGATCCTGTCAAAACTAAGATCTAATCCATTTATCCTGGAGAACAAAGCCCATGGGCGCCTGTCCGCCTCAGGCGGATTAGATGCATTTTTAAGATCGCTTTTTTAATTTGGAGAGAGCAGCTTATCCTGCCTAAGCATATCAGCAATGACCCAAAGCATTTTTTCCTGGGCTTCGTTCATTTCTGATTCCCGCATCAAATCCAGGTGTTCGACTGTTTCCTGCAGGATGGCGGCAGATCGTTTCGGCAAATTCTTAAATACTTTTATCTGGGCACTGCCCTCGATTCCTTTGAGGGCCCTGGCCAAATCGACCGTGCTGATCTCTTTGAGACATTGCTTAATAGAGTGGTCATTAAGCTTGAGTATGGTATGCCCCAGTTTTGAGCTTAAGGGGGTAGCGGCTTTGGACTTTTGGATTTTTTTAAAAAAGGCTTTTAAGCGGTCAGCTTTTCCGTCGCCATATTCGCGTTCATAGACGGCATAGCTATCTTCACCGAACAATGACAGCACCAGCTCTCTGATGATGGTGGGATTGACCCCGTTTTGGATGGCCAAAACACCTTCGACGATGATGCAGCGTTGCAAAAGTTCCCTGCCATGGTGCTTTCCTGACAGGATATAGTGCTTCATCGTGGTTTCGACCATCTGGGGATTAACACCCTCTAAGACGAGCTGAAGACCTTTGCGCAAAAGAAAGTGGGGCGTTTCTTCAGCTTCTTGCACAAGGGATAGCAGGCCGTTGCGCTTGGCTTTGTTGGCCATCGCAACCACTTCAGCGACAAGTGACATACATTCTTTCTTTTCAGCCTCACTGCACTGAATGCGCTCGCTGAATTCCCAATCATAATTCATTGAATCTACTCCCAAATACCATAGCTGGGCAATTTATCTTTTAATTATACCACAAATCGTCGAAATTCCTACTAAAAATTGTAAATCATCCGATTTGCGCGGCTAGATCCTTTGATAATGCCTTATCTAGATTCCAGCTGGGTCAACATCATTGTGGAAATGCGATTTGACGACTATGGTTTTCGAGAATGAGAAAGACGGGGCGCTAATTTAAGGGTTGCTTGCTGAGTTGAAGGTCATCAATCCAGACCGTACCGATACCGTTAACGACCAGATTTAACGTGACGACTTGGGCTATTTGCCCCTTGTTGAGTACAAACGCCGTACTGATTTTCTGCCAGTCCTTTGTGCCCGAAATGGTCGAAGTTAATCCGCGGGAAAAGTATTGACCGGGGCCGACTTTGCACCACATTTCCAAAAATGCGGCGCCGTCCAGATCCTTTGTTTTGACCTTTGCCTGGTAGACCAGGCGGGCATTTTCAATGTTCACATCTGGTATTTGACCCAAACAGACGGTCGTAGGCCATTTTGTTGAAATACGAATTGAACCTTTACCTTCGAACTTGATCTTTTGATCAGCGGAAACAATTGTGCCCAAGGCTGCGGTATTGTCCAAATTGAGTTTGGCAATCTCAGATGCACTGGTGGGCAGACTTGCTACTAGAATAGCGCTGGCAGAAATTGCCAACCGCCATGTCAACCGGTAAAATTGCCGAATCGCCATACACGTTTCCTTTAGTCGGTTTTTTCTAATGCTTCGGCCAGCTTGACCAGCTCTCCTGAATCGATCTCATAAAAATTTTCCAGATGTTCAATCTGGCCGCTGGTGGGTATGCGGGTGCCCCTTTCCAGTTCGACCAGGCGGGATGGTGGAATACCGGCGCCGTGGCAAATCTCATTTAACGTTAATTTGCTGTCCGCCCGTAACTGAATCAATCGCTCACTGAATTCGCTCATCGTCCATCTCCTTCGTGAAAAAATGTTATCCGAATTGTAACCAAATGTAGAAAACGATCATCAGACCTGAAGCCGCTATTTGGGGTCATCCCCGGCAGCAGTTGGCTGCAAAAACCGCATCATTTCACCCCACCAGGGCTCATGGGAGCCAGATGGCCAGCTGTTGTGTCCTGCTTTGGGAAATATCCACAGGCGCTTCGGCCCTGGCAAGGTCTCATAAAGATTGCGGGTCAACCGGTTGGGGACAATGTCGTCCTGCCCCGCCATGATGATGGCCACCGGCCCCGTATAATTTGCCAAGTTAGCTACATTATCATATTGGTCCTTAACAATCCAGCGGGCCGGCAGAAACCAATATTGATCCTGGGCCAGATTCGGTAGGGTGTCCCAGGGTGTGATCAAGGCCACACCGTCAATGGGGACCTCTGTTTTGGCCACTGCGGCACACACGACACCGCACCCCAGAGATTCGCCCACCAGAAAGATCGGACCACCGAAATCATCTTGTGCCTGGCGAATCGTTTCAACGGCGTCTGCAGTGAATTGCGACTCGCCGGGTTTTCCCGGACGGGCCCCATAACCCGGATATTCAGCCAGAATCACCCGATATGCAAGTTTGTTAAAGGCGGTGACGTAGTAGATGCGATTGAGGGCATAGCCTGCGTTTCCATGGAACACCACTATGGTGCCGCGGGGTTTTTTGGATGTGCCCTCAGATACAAACCCCCGGTATGTGTCAATGGTACCCGGCCACAGGCGCAGGTTTCTGTTTTTGGCCAGTTGCTCGACGGTTTCCGGGTTTGAGCGATTGGGGTGATAGATGAAAAAATCCTGCAAGAAAAACATGGCGGCCACAATAACAAGGTAATATATGGGAAGGCGCAGCATCAGTTTTTTCATATGCAATCTATTGATTACAGTAGTCCATTATGGTTTGTACCAGCACTTGTGTGGTTGTGATGACCGAATCCACATCCACGGATTCAACTGCGGCATGTTCGCCCTCGCCGGAGGGGCCGAAAATAACGGCCGGTATGCCCGCCTGGGCTAAAATAGCGGAATCCAGCCAGGCCCACATCCCCTTAAATTGCGGTGTTCGGCGGCATGTCGCTTCAAAAGCCCGGCTGATGCTCTGAACGATGGGCTGTTCGGGCGAAATTTCAAATGCCGGTCGGAAGAAAAAAACATCTAAATCGGCTTTAAATTCATCATCCCGGGTGCGGATATCTTCCAAGATGGCCTGCATTTCGGCGGTCACCGTCTGGCGGTCTTCGCCGGGCAGGTTTCGTCTTTCCAGCTCGACTTTGCAGTAATCCGGATAGGTGCTGAGCTCGGTCCCGCCCTTTATCAAAGAGGCGTGGATAGACGGCGACCCCAGTAAAGGGTGGGTTTTGCGGGTCAACTGCGTGTTGGCATAGCCTTCAATTGCCGTCAGCAGGTTGGCGGCTTTGACAATGGCATCCACTCCTTTATGGGGCAAACTGCCATGGGCAGCGCGGCCGGAAATGTCAATTCTAATCCAGGCAAACCCCTTATGGGCAATCACAATATCCAGATCGGTGGGCTCGCAGATAATGGCGGCATCCGCAGCGTATTCGGCTACAAGCGCTTCAGTCCCAATACTGGCATACTCCTCATCGGCAACCAGCGCCAGGATCACATCGCCTTTTAGCTTAACGCCGGCTTCGATCAGGGTTTGGATGGCGCCAATCTGCGCGGCAACTCCGGCTTTCATATCCAAAGCACCCCGGCCGTAAAGTTTACCATCCTGGATGCGGGCTTCAAAGGGGTCGGCAGTCATCTGATCGACGCTGACTGTATCGGTGTGACCGTTTAGCATTAAGCTGGGCCCGCCCCCTGTTCCTTTCAAAATGCCAATCACATTGACGCGGTCTTTTTGGATCCGTTGATAACCAACGGTTAATCCCAGGTTTTCAAGATAACCCCCAATATACCTGGCAATGTCTGCCTCGCCGACGCCTTTGGCTGAGAGGGACGGATTTACCGAGTTAATTTTTATCAACTCCTGTGTCAGGCGAATCACTGCCTGATGGTTGATTTGATTGGCAGTCATTTATTTTTCCTGAAGTAGATAAAGTATCTTTTTTCAATAAAAAAGGGGTCTGAGGCCTTTGGCACCGGTGCCCTCCGGCCACTATTGTTTGACGACAGGCTTTATCTGAAGCGAGACGGTTTTTTTACCATTTTCGGTTTCTTGAGTCCCCACCTCCTTGAAACCATATCTTTGGTGAAACTGTCGCGAGATGTCATTTTGCGGTTGCAGGTTGTATTCGCATGTCATCAGGGGGATCTGGCGTTGCGCAGCAAAATCTTCCAGATCCCGGTACAGGGCGAAAGCAATGCCTTTGCGGCGGGCTTCGGCTGCGGTGATGATGCGGTCTATGTAGACAAACTCAGGATAGCGTTTTTTAAACCACAAAAAATTGAGACTCCCATAATCAGCGTCAGGCTCAAAAGCGATTAGAAATCCCAAGATCTGGTCCGTTAGTTCGGCCAACCGAAAATAGCTGGCCTGACTGTGAAGATGCTGCATTTCAGGCAGCGAGATCGAGCCGACATGGGGCAAGTTGGATTGATTTAAGGCCAGCAATTGCGCTAACTCTTGCAGCCGGACACTGCGAATGGATGGTTTTTTCATGGTTGGCGGCTTCTATTCAACACCTGAAATGGCGACAAATTGGGCCTCTGCTGCGCCGGCACGAATCTTTTTGGCATTCGCATATTCCGGCGAATGATAAAATTCCTTGGCTTTATCCAGATCGGGAAATTCAATGACGACAATGCGCCATTTTTCTTCGGGACCTTCCAAGGTCACGGTGTCGCCGCCGCGTACGATAAAACGGCCCCCATATTTTGCGATAATGTCCGGCGTAACTTTTATATATTGATTGTATTTGTCCCAGTCGGTCACGTTGATTCTGGCAATCATATAGGCAGACATCGGGGTTCCTCCTTTTTAAGGCACTAACATTCTGGGGCGTGAGATCACATTTGGCTGTTCGTGATCCACAAAGGTTCGATGAGGGGCGGGGGCAAGCGCCTATCCGGCGCGGTAAAACATCGACGGTTTTACCGCGCCAAACAGGGACGTTTTTTGCCTCGGGCGCAACCCAGGGCAGCATAAGATGGTCAAAGACCGGCCGACTTATTTGGCCTTACCGATCCTGAACATCTTGGTGCCGCACGTTGGACAAACGCCCTGGGTCGCGGGCCTTCCGTTTTTCATTGTGATTTCCTTAGGGTCATTCATCTCTCGTTTGGCTTTGCATTTAACGCAGTAAGCTTCCATCTTGTTACCTCCTCGAATTTATTAATATGACGGCTTGGATGGGTTGACAGTAAATTGAACTTTTCGTTGCAGGCACATATTGACATTCAACGCAGCGTTTTTGTCAGATGCTTACCTGCAATGTTAAATTTTACACCCAAAACAGCAATTTTAGCAACATTATAAAAAACCAGCGATCTGATTTCGAAAATTCAGATGATCCGGACAAATCGATAAAAGGACTTTTTTATCTGAAATGGGCAGTAATCCGCTTCATTTATAATTCTGTATACGCAAAGTTATAATTTTTCGTACACAAACCCAGTGGGTCTGTTGAAATCCGGCGGTCTGGGTTTTAGCTGAAAATACTTCAGTAGGCGATTTAAATGGGCCTAAGGAAGTGATTAAACTAATGTTTTGAAAGCCGGAATCCAATAGTAATGCCGTCTGGGGGTGTTTTCAACGGTTGGTGGTCTGAAAAATCCAATTGGTACCTATTTTGCAGATGAAAATAGCGCCAACCAGTCAATCCGTTTTTGAGACGCTTGAGCCCGGATAAACAGCCGGGGGGCATTTCCGGGCCATTGGTTCTCAATCCCGTACGGATGCAAGTCGGAGGTGGTAAGAAGGAGACCAATCATGCGGCGATTTTCCCCCGCTTTGGTGGCGGTTCCGGTGGCTCTATGTATATATGCAATGACGGCATGGGGGCAACAGTCACCGGAAACCGTCACCATAACCAAAGAATTCGAATTCAATGATGCTTCCAAAGTAACCGGTAGCGATTGGCAAACGCCGGTGGCCACTTACAACGATGCCATTTATTACGTTTATGTCAACCGGGAATTAAAGACCCTGATCGTCAAAAAGTCAGCGGATGGTTCGGTAACCAAAAGTGTGATCTTTGAAGAGACCGACCCGGCTTCCTGGTATAATGGCGCATCCGTGGGTATCGATCGAAACGGGTATATACACGTTGCCGGTAACATGCATCACTCGCCCTTCAATCATCCCAAAAACGGCAACCCTTTCTATGAATACGCCTGGCAATATGTTGTATCCGATAAACCGGAAGATATCTCTTCTTTTACGTTTGTCGGCAGTGAGAAGGCCCGCACCATCCCGGGAAACTGGATAACCTATCCGTCCTTTGCGCGGGACTTAAACGGCGTCCTGTTCGCTGCTTTTCGCCATCGCATCAAATTTGGTACGGGGTGGTCGCCCGGCATTATGGCCGCCGCCATCGCCCGTTATGATGCTGATGCCAAGACCTGGGTGATGCTGGGGGGTACCAACTACCCTCATGGCGCCAAAACCTTCTTTTGGAATGATTCCGGAGCCGACGGCACCGCCTATCAACCCTATCGACAGCGGATTTTTTTCGATCGCAACAACCGCATGCACATTACCTGGGTGGTGGATGACGGCAATGGCTCTTCGGGCTATCATACCCACGTACTGTATGCCTTATCGGATGATGGCGGCGACTCGTTTAAACGTGCGGACGGGTCCTCATACGACTCATTGCCGATCACTCTTGACTCAGCAGATGTCGTCGTCGGGCCCGACTGGACGGGCAGCGCCGGCAACCTGTGGTACACCAGCTATGTGGGAGCGATTGCAGATGGGCACCCGGCGGTCTCTTTTGCGGATAACAGCACCGACACGGCCTGGTGGTCATTGTGGCGTCCGGAGACAGGCTGGTCTTCGCCGCTGAAACTGCCGTTTGCTTCCATTCCCGCAAGAATTCTGACAGATGCCAACGGCACCATTACGGCAGTGGACGGGCACAATAAGCTGCACCGCAGCTTGAACAAAGGGCTAAGCTGGCAGCCCTACCATGTCGAGACGCTGGGTGTTCACTCCACCAATTTTGATTACCCTTACCTTTTAGAAACTGGAAATCTGCGATATCAAACCTATTCCACCCGATCCGGCAAAGTAAAAGTCTGGACCGTTGGATTTGATTCGGGCACCTCGGCTTCAGACAGCATTGCAGATGTCTCTCAGAAAAGCAGCGTTGTCGCCGAATAACGATTGAAACAAGCGCTGACAAAGTTTACATACTTCGCCATCAATGCTGTGTGATATCCCTTTAAAAAAATGGGCCATGCACAGCTCAATAGCCCATTAAACTTATTAATTACATGCTGTGCATGACCCTAAAGTCATTATGCTGCGGATTTTGATTTTTTAAGCCGCAAGCTCGCGCCGGGTATTTGAAACGGCATCATTGCGTTTTGTGATGGCATCTGACAGCACTCTGAGTTCCTCGCCCTCTATGATTTCTTTTTCCAGCAAATTTTTTGCCGCTTGATTTATGATGTCTCTGTTAGTTCTTAAGATCTCAACGGCCCTATCGTGTTGTTCGTCGATGATGCGTCTGATCTCTTTATCAATGAGATTGGCTGTCATCTCACTGTAGTTACCACTGGCATTTTGATTTTGAACCATAAACGGATTTGGGTTGTCATGAGCAAAATACACCTGTCCGAGGGCTCGGCTCATGCCATACTCTTTTACCATGCTGCGAGCGATGTCAGTTGCTCTTGAAAGATCATTGTGCGCGCCTGTGGAAATGTCATCGAAGAAAATTTCCTCGGCAGCGCGACCGCCAAGTAGCGTCGCTATTCGATTTAACAATTCTGTGCGCCGCATCAGAAAGCGATCTTCGGTGGGCACTTGCATTGTGTAGCCGAGCGCTGCGATCCCGCGGGGAATAATAGAGATTTTTTGAACAGGGTCCGTTTCGGGCAGCGACATCGCAATAATGGCATGCCCCAATTCGTGGTAGGCAACGATTTCTTTTTCCTTCGGGTTGATCAGGCGATTTTTCTTTTCCAGACCGGCAACAACGCGTTCGATGGCCTCCCCAAACTCGGCCATACCAACCTGGGCCTTATTTCTTCTGACCGACAACAACGCAGCCTCGTTGACCAGATTGGCAAGATCGGCGCCGACCATACCGGCGGTCATTCCTGCCAAGGTATCAACATCCAAATTTTCAGCAGATGTCACTTTTTTAAGATGAACCTTTAGGATTTCCGCCCGTCCAATCTTATCGGGTCGGTCGACAAGGATCTGACGGTCAAAGCGGCCCGGTCTGAGCAAGGCCGGATCAAGTATTTCCGGCCGATTGGTAGCCGCCATCAAAATCACACCCATATTGGGATCGAAGCCGTCCAATTCAACCAAAAGCTGGTTGAGCGTCTGCTCGCGTTCATCATGGCCGCCTACCGACCCATATCCGCGCGCCTTGCCGAGCGCATCCAGTTCATCGATAAAGATGATACAGGGTGCATTGTCTTTAGCCTCTTTAAACAGGTCTCTGACCCGTGCTGCTCCTACACCAACGAACATCTCGACAAATTCTGATCCGCTAAGGCTGAAAAACGGCACACCACTTTCACCTGCCACTGCTTTGGCCAATAATGTTTTGCCTGTGCCCGGAGGGCCCACCAGCAAGATACCGCGGGGAATTTGACCGCCGATGCGCGTAAAGCGCTCAGGCTCTTTCAAAAAATCGATGATTTCAACCAGTTCCTGTTTGGCTTCATCAACGCCGGCGGCATCCTCAAATCGTACCCGGACATCGTCATCCATATATATTTTAGCTTTATTTTTACCAAGGGTCATAAAGCCGCCCTGCTGCCTTTGAAACCTTTTCATAATGAAATACCAGATGCCGATAAAAAGCAGCACCGGAAAAATCCAAGACAAAAGGGTTGGTAAAAAGTTTGACTGGATTCTACCTGCATATTCAACGCCGTTTTGGTCGAGAACATCCGTTATGGCCGTATCGACCCTTACGGTTTGGAAGGGTTGGCCTTGATCAGAAGCGCTATTTTCACTAAACATTTTACCCCGTATGACATTTTCGGTCACTTCGATCTCTGACACTTTCCCTTCTCTGGCAAGCTTCAGAAATTCACTGTATGGAATCGTCTCTGAGGCTACATTGGATGCCAGGCTGTTGAACAATATTAATGTCAGCCAGATACCACCAATGATGGCCAATGTTTTGAATCTATTGTTATTTTGCATTGAACCAACCCCTTCTATCTGGAAACTGGTTGTGATTAAAATTCATGATGCACAGTTGTTTTTGTCACCCATCCAGAATTATCTTGATTTAGCCAGCACATTTTCGTTTATCGGACCGATATCAGAATCAGCGCTGCGATCCTCACTTTTGACGTATGCTTCATCGGATGTCAGGGCGCTATCGATGGCCTCATCGATTCTTTCAACCAGAACGAATTTCATGGCATTACGAACCTCTTCGGGTACATCTTCTAAATCGCGCCCGTTGCGTTTGGGCAAAATTACCGTCTTGAGGCCCGCTCGATGAGCGGCCAACACCTTCATTTTTATGCCCCCCACGGGAAGCACCCGACCACGCAATGTGACCTCGCCAGTCATGCCGACATCGCTGCGCACATTGCGACGGCTGTATAAACTAGCCAGGGCCATCACCATCGCGATACCCGCTGACGGACCGTCTTTGGGAATCGCACCTGCCGGCACGTGCAAATGAAGGTCTGAGCGCTCAAAATATTTGGGTTTTATCGACAATTCTTCTGCCTGTGCCCGAGTGTAACTGTGGGCAATCTGAGCGCTTTCCTGCATGACATCGCCGAGTTGTCCGGTCAGTTTGAGCTTTCCGTTTCCAGGCATCCGGGTTGCCTCTACGAAAAGAATGTCACCGCCGGTGGCGGTCACCGCCAGGCCGGTGGCAACACCCGGCATGTCAATGGCCTCCGAAACTTCAGGTTCAAATTTTTCTCTCTTCAGATAGTCGGCCACCAGCTCTGGCGTAACGATAATATGCGACCAGCCATTGGTTGTCAGATTGACAACACATTTGCGGCAAATAGAACCCACCAGTCTTTCCAGCTGGCGAACTCCGGATTCGCGAGTGTAGTGGGTTATGATTTTACGAACAGCTTCGTCCATGAATGTAATGTCATTATCATCCAGGCCATGGTTTGCGATTTGCCGCGGAATCAAGTGCTGTTTGCCTATTTGAAGTTTTTCAAATTCGGTATAGCCATCCACCTGTATGATTTCCATCCGGTCCCTCAGCGGGGCTGGAATCGTTTCCAGTTGATTGGCGGTGGCGATAAAAATGACTTCACTTAAATCAAAATCCACACTTAGGTAGTTGTCGCGAAATGCTGCGTTTTGAGCCGGATCCAAGACCTCAAGCAATGCACTGCTGGGATCACCGCGCCAGTCGGCGCCGAGTTTGTCAACTTCATCGAGCATAAAAACCGGATTGCGAGTTCCGGCACTTTTGATCGCCTGAATGATTCGTCCGGGCAAGGCACCGACATAGGTTCGACGGTGGCCACGGATCTCAGCTTCATCCCGTATGCCACCAAGACTCATGCGGGTAAACTCACGCCCCATGGCGCGCGCGATACTCTGACCCAAACTGGTTTTACCGACACCCGGTGGTCCGGCAAAACACAAGATGACACCCGTGCCGGATGATACCGGCTCTGAAGTGTCTGAAGGTAGATTCGCTCGACGAACGTTCAAAAGATTGCGAACCGACAAAAATTCAATAATGCGTTCTTTAACCTCTTGTAATCCATAATGATCTGAATCCAGCACATTTCGAGCTGCCATGATATCGGTCTGATCTTTGCTCATTGTGCCCCAGGGCAAATCCAGCAACCATTCCAGATAGCTTCTGACCATCGAATATTCTGCGGATTGTGGTGTCATCTCAGCAAAGCGGTCCAACTCTTTTAAAGCCTCGGTGCGGGCTTCAGCACTCATATCTGATTTTTCTAACCGTTGACGGAATTCAGCAGCTTCAGCAGCTTCGTTTTCTGTTTCACCCAGCTCTTTTTTGATCGCTTTAAGCTGTTGTCGAAGGTAATAGTCGCGCTGTGATTTGTTCATGTCCTTGCTAACTTTATCCTTAATTTTCTTACCCATCGCCAGCACTTCTCTTTCGTGCGACATGATGGTCACCAACTCAGCCAGCTTGTCTTTTAATTCATCTGTTTCAAGCAAAGCTTGGCGCTTCTGGAAATCAATATCAGAATAGGCAGCAGCAATGTATGCCAGATGTAGCGGGTCTTTAATGTCAGCCAATCCCTCAACTGCTTCCTTGGGCGCCCGCATTGACAAGCTAAACACCTCTATAGCAAGGTCTCGCAGACTGCGGTGCAGTGCTTCTATTTCCAAATCAGCACCGGTAACCTCGGGTGCCAAAGCGATTTTAGCCTTGAGGTACGGCTTGTCTGAAAGCCATTGCGTTATACGAAAACGCTCAAGACCTTCGACCACGATGATAGTCGTATTTTCTGAGGCGCGGGTGACGTATACGATTTTTACCACTGTCCCGATTTTATGTACCTGCTCGGTTAGGGGCGATTGTTTTTCGTCACCCGTTAGTCCAACGACGCCGATCAACCGATTTCCCTGCATAGCGGATTCAAGCAATGTAGATGAATCTGTCTTAAGCGCCAATGAAGTATGTATCGTTGGAAATGCCACCTGGTCCCTTAAAGGCAATATCGGCAGTACATCTGGAAGCTTATTTCCGTCGACGACTATTAGAGACTTTGAATTTTCTTCGATAGCAGTATCGTTCATGTTAGAACCCCTTTCACTCTGAAATTATCTTAGACATAATTTAAACAAAATTTTGACAGTGTCAAAAAAATTATTATCATATCAACATGAAAAATTCAGATAAGCTCAATAATTATATTTCCATTAAATATGCTGCAGACAGAACAGGCCTATCGACGCACCTCATTCGGGTGTGGGAAAGTCGCTACCAAGCTGTTTCACCCGAGCGAACAGGCTCCAACAGAAGGCTTTACAGCGAGGCGGATGTTATACGTCTGCAACTGCTAAAGAATGTTGTCGATACGGGGCACAGCATTTCTCAAGTAGCCAAATTGTCATCCGATGCGCTGATGCGACTCATTAACAGGCATTTTGCAGCTGACCATAAGCCCCAGTCGGACTTTCAGCGGCAATCTGATCCATCATATCATCTCGACCTGGCACTCAAGGCTGTTTTACAGCTTGACGCAGAAAAACTGGAATATGCCCTAACACAGGCTTCTGTGAATCTGACAAAAATAAAGTTGATTAATGAGGTGATCACACCTTTGGGAAAAAAAATAGGAGAGTTCTGGAGGCAGGGTGAGCTCAAGATCATCAATGAACACATTGCAACGCCGGTCATCCGTTCAGTTCTCTGGAATCTTCTGCGATCAATTGATATCTGTGGCGATGCGCCTCGAATCGTCGTTGCGACTCCGGTGAACCACCATCACGATCTGGGGGCGCTTGCAATCGCTCTGATCGCCCGAGAGTCGGGCTGGCGTTCTTCATTTTTTGGATCGAATTTGCCTGCAAATGAAATTGCTGCAGCCGTTAAACGTACAAATGCTCGCGCTGTGGCATTAAGCATCACATTCTGTTTAAACCATCTTCAACTTGTTGCAGAGTTACAAAAATTGCGTCGATATTTACATGATGACATTGCCGTTTTTATAGGCGGCCAGAGTGCCGCGACAATTATCGACAGTGTTGACGGCAATGGTGTGCAGCTTCTGAAAGATTTGAATAGTCTAAATTCGGCTCTCGATTATTTGCTGAATTCCAGGCCAATTGGTGAGATCGGACAATGATTTGATTTTATTAGGATATGCAGGTAAAAAATATGATAGTCACCGCTTAACTTACCCTTAAAATTTAGCGTACAGTGATAGCACAGTCGATAAGATAAGTAATGACTGGCCAACGCAGAATCATATTAATTATGGATGGCGCAAGCGAAAAGGTACAAATGTGTGACCATCAGGTAAGATTATAGAGGTTGCAAAGTCGTAAAGCAAAGTTAGAATTTGAGCAGAAAAGTAATTACTGACGAACTAATGCTGCCCGGCTTTGTAGCCTCTCTTATTTTTTGCTACCATTAATCCGTTTTGCCGAAAGAATCTACATGCCGCCTGTTGCCGGCGCAAATCCGACTTGATCCCCATCTGATAGTACCGCATTGGCTTCTACTATGCGGCTATTCACAAACATAATCTTTACGTCCTTTGTTGCAATACCAGCACGATTCATCAGATCTTCAACGGTTTGCCCGTCTGTTAGCTCATATTCTGTACTGTCTTTAAAATCGCAAGTTTCTGGATTCACAAGCGTTGAAAAGCATTTTAAGTCAATTTTCATTTTTATCTCCCTTTAGTAGTGTGTCATTTCAAGCTTACATCGTGAACGTTAAACATTTTAATTTTTTTTTCAATGGATAGCTCTAATAAAAGTTGATGGCTACCAAACTACGGGATTTATAATGGGGGAAATTGGTGGCAACACATCATAATAAAAATACGTGGAACGCTTTACGGTCTGTATATCGGTGTTGCCCGGTTTATAGCAGCCATTTTTAGGCGACCATGATTGGAAGAGCAACCTTTAAAATCTTAACCTACCAGAAGAAGGGTTTTGAGGTATTATGAAGCAAGCGCCTTTTTATTGAGATATTCCACGCCATAGTCAATTTTCAATTCTAACCACATAATCAGGTGATCTGACATTTGCCGCCGCCAGTGGTTGCGGTAATAAAGGCGACGCTGTTTTTCGCTGCGCTTTTTTCCGCTGGTGTTAAATGTGAGCGGATTGGCCGGGTCATCGGCATCCTTGCCGTCCATCATGGCCCCAACACAGGCCTCGTAGTCCTCATTGCGATAGACCTGTTCAAAATAGTCAAAAACACCGCCGCGGCCGGTGGGCGCCAGATTGTTTGCGCGCACTTTTAAGGCGATCTGATCATAAAAGCGCTTCTTTTTACCGACATTGGAGGGGGGGATGTTTTGCAAAGCCGGCGGGATGGTAAAACCGTTCTGGGTAATGGCACTGTAAGCGGCATTGGCCGGGTCAGCGGCAAAGATATTGAAATCTCCGAGCAGGATCAAATTGCGGCTCCAGGCGGTTTCATCTTCACTGCGGTTTTTGAGAAATTTTCCCAGCGCCTTGATCTCGGCCACCCGCGCCGTAGGATTCGTCGATGCGCTTATCGTTGCGGCCGCCTTCAAATTCCTTTAAATTCCAGGTGGCCAGCAACAGGGTGTCGGTGGCGTTTTTATCCGGCACGCTGCGCTCGGCGCCGTTGGGATGGTTTTGCAGGGTGTGGCGCAATTCCACTATGCGGCCGGCGACTCTGCCCGCATCTTGACCGTAGCGGTCCAGATTATAAAATAGCGCCATTTTTGTCTCTCAATGGTGGCGTATCTGTTTGATTAAAACTTTGGCAGGGATATCTGAGCGTCTGCCTCCTTTTTTAATTAAGACAAATATCAAAGCGTTGTGTTGTCAACTGCCATTAGCGATCCAGACGGCTGCCTTAAATGAAAAAAGCCGGGTTGCCTGAATGCTGTCTTCAGGCAACCCGGCTATCGGGTTTTAATTAATAATTTTGTCAATTTGCTAGGTAATGTCTGCCCTTACAACCGTTTACAAATTAATCTTGATTAGTGGTTGCATTAGCGACGCTTATCATAACGATCCCAGCGTGTCTTTTTAACCTTTGAGTATTTGGACTTTTTCTTATTTTTCTTGGTTTTTTGCGGCTTTTCGATTTTGCAATCTTTGCCTTTCTTGGCTTTCTTGTGCGCCTTCAGCCAGGAAAAAAAGAATTTTTTAAACCATTTTTTGCTGTACCGCTTCTTTTTGGCTTGGATGAGGACCACATCATCGCCCATAATGGTGGTGCCTTCATCGGTCTTGCCGGTCAGGTTCAGTACGCGGCATTCCCCGTTATTGACCGAACCGAGGGCTGCGACGATATCCTGCTTTTTAAACTTAAGCTCCAGATCCAAAAAGCCATCGCGTCCCTTGCGGGTGCAGTCTTTACAGTCGCCCTTCATGTTGTCACTTTCGTAAGGCGTCGCCACATCTCTGAATTTCCAGCGCAGCGGACTGGCTCCTTCTAATCGAACGGTGCTTGGATCAACGGAAGTTGCGTCAAATTCGTCGCTGCCCAGGATGGCAACCTTCACTACCCCCTTGCTCCTGACATTTAACCGATTGGGGCAGTTTCTCGGTTTGATATCAACGGCAACTTCGATATCCGAAATTTCCGAGATTCTCGACACTATTGCTGAGCAGGGCAAAGTGGCAACCGAATAAATTCTTACTCCTTCCAGCATGGGGATTGATCCCCTCAGCTCCGGTAGGTCAGAGTAGACATCATAGATATCGATCTGTTGCTGGCCACCGACAAACAGCAGGCTGCCATCGGCTGAAAAAGCCACCGTCGAGGTGGAGTTGTAATCGATTCGAGCAGGACCGAAATTTTCGCTTAAAACCGTTGGCGGCGTGGACTCCAGGTCGATCCACATGAGGCCTGCAAAGGTTTCCACCACCGCGCGGGTGCCGTCGCAGGTGATATCCACCGATTCCGGGCGACCCGGCATACCATCCGGATCAGTTGATGTCGGTATAACAATGGGGTCAAAAAGTTCGCTGAGCGAACCGATCGTAATGTACAACAGCCCGGGAGTACCCGTTGCCACGAAGGTGTCATCGTCATATTGGGACAGACTGATACCATGGTGACTCAAGCCTTGCTCCGGATTATCGGGATTGGCCGGTGTTGGAATCGTATTGACCAGCTCCGGTATATCTCCGGTGACATCCACGACCGCAAAAAAATCAGACCGAAATGTTGGCAGCACAGCCAGGGTGCCACTGCTGTTCATATGCACATCCTGGGTAGAGCCACCAAAAATATCTTCAGTATCCCAGGGTCCGGCAGGATTGTCCGGTAGGACTTCGAAAGGCTCCAGCGTGAACTTGGAGATCAGTCCATCGGCGCTGCCGGTGGCGATGGCAAAACTGTTGTCCGGCGCAATGTCAAGCTCCTGGACACATCGTACGCCTGAATCGATCCATGGTGGCGGCTCAGTACCCTCGACATTATAGTCCACCGTAAGATCGACAAGTGTCAATCTGTTGTTACCGCAGTTGCCGATAACGGCCCGGGTCCCGTCGCTGGTGACATCGATGCCTTCCGAATACTGGTCGCAAGGAAAGGTACTGACCACATCCATCGTATCGGCACTGATGATCCCGCACTCGGTTCCGGTAAAATCGATAAAAATGGCCTGATCACTGCCGAGCTCTGCGAAAGCCGGTGAGCATACCAGCTGCAAGCTGAATACCGTAACTGCCAGTACCAGAATTTGCCCCAACCCCCCCGTTGGTCTTCTTAAAATTCTCATGGCCCGTCTCCTTTTTAAAGTGAATATCTAAAATCCGCAAACTGTATATATAAAATATTGCTTTGTATTACATTTCATCCAAAAAAAAACAGCCCGATTGCCTGATTAAAGGATAAAGGCAACCCGGCTGTCTGTGTTTGGTTCAGACCCGTGGTTTTCCGTCCCCACCTCACGATGGGTTTGGCTTTTTCTTTAAAAAGTCTAAGCGAATTTCTCAGATTTTTAGCCAGATAGGTGCAAAAACCAGGCCGAAAATCCAGGTTTATAAAAGTACAAATATTTTCAGATAGTTGTCTAAAATAGAGAATTTTGAAGGGCTGAAATAGTGACAAATATTGTCAAAAAAGCAGTCAAAATTGGGATTAAAAGCGGAGTATGCCTCAGGCTTACACCTCTTGAAGAGCGCTAACGCGGTTCCTTATATTAAACGGTTGCTGCTATTTATTCACATCGCCTTGTAAACAACTATCATGAACGCATAATCCGTTCCGTCTTGTTGACTGTCAGGGTCACCGCGCCCCAGTCTTCTTCGACCTTGCCGCTCAACAGGTAGGGCCGCTGACGGTCGATGATGTGGCAGAAGCGGCGGTAGGCCTGGGGAAAAAAGGTGGTTTCGACAATTCCGGTTTCATCTTCAAACGTTAAAAACTCCATGGGATCCCCCTTTTTGGTGGAAACCACCTTGCCGGTGATCAGCCAGCCGGCCAGGCTGACGCGCCGGTCGATAAAGCGCGGCAGATCAACCGCTTTGACGGTGCGGCGCTCGTGCAGTCTGTCGGCAAACAGCTCCATGGGGTGACGGTCGCACAGAAAACCCAGCACGGAAAACTCACGCCGCAGCCGCTCATGCTCATCTTCGGCGGGCAGTGCCGGCCGGGGGCAGTCGGCGCCGTGGCCGGCGTCACCAAACAGGGACGGAGCGGGCGCCCTGGGACGTTTGGATTTCAGCCAGCAGGCCAGCTCCCACAGCAGGGCTGCGCGGTTGCCGTCGGGATTGAAGGCATCGGTGGCGCCGCAGTTGATCAAAGAGCGGGCCTCGTCTTCGGCGGGCCGCACGCGCTCCAAAAAATCTCGCAGACCGTTGTAGGGTTGGTGTTGGCGCTGCGAGACGATGCGCGCCTGGGTGTCGCTGCCCAGGCCTTTGACCGACTGCAGCCCCACCCGCAGGGTGTCGGCCCGCCCGGTCCAGTGGACCTGGCTTAGGTTAACATCCGGCGGCAGCACCGTCAGGCCCGTGCGCCGGGCCTCGGATACGTAGGCAAAGGTGCCGTAAAAGCCGCCCTGGTTGCTGATCACCGCTGCCATAAATTCGGCCGGATGGTGGACCTTGAGATAGGCGGCCTGAAAGGAGACCCGGGCATAAGATGCGCTGTGGGGTTTGCAGAAGGAGTAGCCGCTAAAGCTCATCATCATGTCCCAAATCGCAGCGGTTTTGTCGGCGGGCACCCCGCGCTGCTGGGCACCGCTGTAAAAACGCTGTTTAAAATCTCGCAGCTGGTGCTCGCGATCCTTTTTGGTCATCACTTTGCGCAGCGTATCGGCTTCGGCGTGGGAGAAGCCGGCCAGCACCACTGCCGCGCGCGAAACATCTTCCTGATACACCATAATGCCGAAGGTTTCAGCGAGCACTTCGGCCAAAAAAGGATGAATGGGGTCCCAGCGACCGCCGTGCAGGCGACGGATGTATTCCTGGATAAATTCGTTGGCGGCCGGGCGGATGATACTGCTGTGAATGACCAGGTGCTCAAAATCGCCGACTTTGGATTTTTGCTGCAGCAGGCGCATGGCCGGGCTTTCGATGTAGAAGCAGCCCATGGTGCGACCCTGGGCCAGGGCCTCCTGGGTGGCAAAGTCGTCTTCGGGCTCCCAGCGCAGCTCGTCGAAGGTGATGCCATTGTCGCGCAAATTGGCCAGCGCATCGCGAATGACGCTCAGGCTGCGGTTGCCCAACAAATCGATTTTAACCAGACCGGCATCTTCGGTGGCATCTTTTTCCCACTGGATAATGGGCACGCCTTTGGGGGC